>JAPLLP010000236.1 GCA_026387515.1 Candidatus Omnitrophota bacterium
AGGCAGCATTAGAGGTGCGACAGGATAATGCCGGCATAGTAGTTTCCTTCCTTGGTGGTTCTTTGCAAGGGCAAACCGCGGAGTTAGCCAGCCTGCTTTTAGAGAGGATTGCCAATGAACATGGCGGCAGGGTTTCTCTTACCAGGGAACCAAATTCAACCAGCGCAGAGGTTAATCAATTTAGGCTTTCAATAACGGAGGCAGCAGCCGGGCAGGATTTACTAGGTGGTTTAGCGGAGGAAATCAGGACTGGCTTATCTCTTATCTCTTCTGTTTCCGGCAGCAAATCCCATCCCGCAGGGAGGGAAGAAGCGGTATTAGGGCAGGAATACAAAGCCTTGATGCTTGATATTGACGGGGTATTGCGGGAGTTTGGTGCGGCGGCAAAACCAGAGGAATATTTTATCAAAAAAATAGCTTTTTATGCAGCAGCAGGGATTCCGGTTGCTATTAACTCCACAAGAAAATTATCTTCAGTGGATAGCGTATTGACGGACTCTTTAAGAAAATATGTGCCGGAAGAATCAAAAGGGTATATATATATATATTTTGTGCAAGAGGGGAAGATATATTTAACAAATCTAGCCGGTAAGTTGAAGGTCTATGTTGGAGAGAAGCCAAGATTTACCGAAGAGCAAACCGCTCGGCTAAGGCCCATTATAGAAAAGTTTGTATCATCTCAGGATATTTTTGCTGTTAAAAAAATAGACGAAAAAACTGACCTTACGGGATTTACGATTAAGTTTACAGAGGAAGATTTGATAGGCAAGGTTTTTAAAGAGCCCGCCACCCTGGATAATTTTGTCTTATTGCTGCGCGGCGCTTTGACAGCGGAGGGAATTGACTTTGCTCAGGCCGTTAACTCCGGCATATATTGCAATGTGATTCCTACCGGGAAAGATATTAAGATAATAGCGGCGGAACATTTTATACGGTATCTTAATATCTCGCCCAAAGAAGCCGTTGGTATTGCCGACCAGGCGCATAGCTTAGGCTTTGATTATCAATTTATGCGTTTTGTTACCGGTTTATCTACCGAGAAGGCAGATACCTCTGATATCCTTACCATAGAGCCGAAGAATTGCGCGGCAGCCAAGTGGTATATGGAGCGTTTAAAGTTTAAGTCTCCTTATTCTCAGGAAGTAAGGGTTATCCAGGAGGCAGCTGGTAGATATATGGCGGCTACCGCCTCATTATCCTTAGCTGGGCTTAAACCTGCCAGCGCAGAATATGCCCAGGCCAGTAACTTTATGGCCAGCAGATACCCGGCCAATTTAATAGCCGGCATAATGGAAAGATTAGGTGCCTTAGAAACTCTCCTTGCGCAGCCAGGAACAGGAAGGGCGAATTTACTAACCTTGGTTAGGCGCATAGATAACACCTTAGCCAATCCCGAGAGAATACTTTGGTTCTTAGATTATCTGATTGAAAGAATAAGCAAAAAAGGGCTTAACCTGGAGCAGGCATTGGCTGATGCCCAGAGCAAATTGTTCATTGGTCCTCAGGAGATGTGGATTTATCTTGCGCCCATTTTAGCTATCCTGGATAAAGAAACTGTAGTTTTTGTCGCCCGTAACGAAGAACTGCGCAATGCCTGGCATGACCTGGTTGCTATTGCCGCAGGCGTGGGCAGAGTTGCAGATAATAAAGATTACCTGGTAAAACTCTCTAGGCACGATGCCTTTGGCCCGCAATTAAATGCGGTTTTAACTGATGCTGAACTTATGGCGTCCATAGCGTACCTCTGGGAGAGATTGGACGCAGCATGCCTTGCTCAAGAGAGAGCCGCTATCGAGGCAGGGTTAAAGAAGCAGGGCCTGGCCTTCGCAGATTTAAAACAGATGACCAGGGGTAAGGCAGTGGAGGTGTTAGCTGATATAGGCATTGATGAGAATATAACCCGCTACTGGAATCTTTACCGCGATATCAATAGCCTAAGAGATAACTACGCAAACGCTACTGAACCGGAAGTATTAGGAAGGTATCTGGGGCAGTTAAAAGAGCTTATCCCTCAGTTGTCGGGCCATCTTCAGGCGTTGGCGGCTACATATGATATAGATTTAGGCAGGGCAGCCGCAGAGATAAAGATTATGCTGGGTGATTTCAATATGGCGGTTAATGCGCCGACCCCGGATAAAGGTACCATCTCAGAACTGGCGAAGAATATTTACGCTATCTGGCTGAGGAATGTAAATTATACCTTTGCCGTAGTCGATCCTTCAAGAATAGTGCATACCGCCAGGCCGTTATTGAATATTCTACTAGAGGATACCGGATTCAGGAAGGATTTGCGTAACGGCGCGATTTTTGTAGATGATATTATCGCCGGAGGAAGGACGCTTATCCTTTCAAGGTTATTCTCGCAGGCATTTGTCGGGGGAATCAGTTCCCAGTTTATCCCGGTTCTTAAGCGAAATAAATTCCCGGAGGGAACGTATTATTATGTTACACAGCTGGCAAGGATACCTGAAGATTGTCCGGATGTATGTACCGAGGTTTATTACGCGGTGAAAGATATTAATGGCATCCGCGTCTTAAAGCCGGCGATGATTGAGGATATTTTAGGCGGCCATAGCCAGGAAATTGCCCCAGCGCAGATGCGGCAATTTGAGGCCTTTGTAGATTCCGAGGTAGCTTTTATCAGGGCAGGAATGCCGGGCATCACTTTGAATAACCAGATTTTGAGGCAGGTGGTGAGGAATTGTTTGAACGGCGTTCCTGAGAAAGACACCCGGAGTATTTACGGGCTGTTAATCGAAAATTACTACAATCCTGCGCCTACTCGCTTCAAAGAGAGAAAACATTACCGTTATCAGATAGGAGAAGTATTCAAATTCTACTCTCAGAGGGTTGCCGCATTTTCAGAGGGCGGCCAAGGCCGGGAGATGATAGTATTGGCCAGGGCGATCAGGCCTTATGAAGAAGCCATGACCGCCGCAGAATGGAAGGATTGGGCAGATATTTATAGAGCCAAGCAGGTGGAAGCCATCTCTAAGGCAGGGGTTTCGGTTCCGGTCAGGTCGTTATTAGAAAGGTTGTTTTCCGGGCATCGTGGCTTTAGAAACGCGGTTCTTGAGATGGCCTTAGAAATCAGAGAAACGGAACAGGACATACCGGCCGTTGCTCAGAGTAGCAAGTTCAGAGAGCTTGTCCGTTTACAAAGAGAGATTTCTTTAACTTTGCATTCGTTACTCGGGGAAGCCAGGGATAACTTTGCTTTGCTGGATACCCGTTTTAGCAATAAGCCAGATGTCCGCGTTGAGGATGTTTATGCCGGCTCCGGAGATATCGCGTTGATCAAGCAGATATTTGGCATAGTGCTCGAAGAAGATTTGGATAGGGATTCATTAGAGGAGCTAATCAGATATTACAATGAGGCCATAGCCTTGATGAGAGTATATATTGAGCAGTCCGGAGACGTTTCCCTGCGGAAAGTATCTGAGGGATTAAGCCGGTTGCTTATTGCGCCAAGAATAAATTCCGGCAGCAAATCTCATCCGGCGGGAAAAGCCGAGTTAGAAAAAGAGGGATTAAGCGAAGCAGACATAAGAGAGACAGCAAATAGGATTATTGAGGCGCCTCAGGTTATAGAGGCGCCGTTTACCCGTAAGAACCTTGATGAGCTCTGTGCATACTATATCCCGCTTGCCGCAGAGATTATCTCCCGGCAGCGTCAGCTTGGCAGAAGATACGTTGTCGCCATCTCCGGCCTCGGTGGAATAGGAAAGAGCATATTTTCCGAAAGGCTGCAGTTTGTGATGAATATTATGTTGGGCGAAGGCAAGGTCGGTTTAATCCATCAGGATGAATATTTCTATGACTTAGAGCCTTATCCGGATGGCAATCCCTATTCCAGCACCACCGTAGCTCAGATTAAAGAGGAACTGAGGGTTAGGGGAGAGAAAAGAATTCCTGCTTCTGATGGTTCCGGGCGCTTCCTTGATGCCCCTTATATCTTAGAGCAGATAGCTTCTTTCCGAAGGACAGGTAAGTGTTACCAACCGCAGACGTTGCGCAAGAAAGAAGTCAGAGAGGGAGCCGAGAAAAGCATCCGTAAACGCGTGGCATTAAATGAGGTTCAGGCAGAACAGATACTTATCGCCGAAGGCCTTTACTTTCTTGTAGGCGATTTATATAACACAAAATTTGCCCCGGATGATGAATGGGCTGCTCTTTATAGGAAAATCTTCAGCGAATCCGACCTGAGATTATATTTAGATGCGGATTTAGCGGTAGTTAAGAACTGGAGATTGAAGAGGGGGAGCGATAGACGCGGCAGAGGCGATGCCGAAATGGAGGAAAGATGGCAGAGGAAATATAAGCTTCATGCTGTTAAGGCAGCCGAGGATATTAATAATGCTGATGTCGTTATCCGCAAGGGCCAAGACCACGCTATTATTGGCATCAGTTGGGATGAGCAATATGAGAAAGAGCGCATACTCCATTCTTTTGGGGTGGCTACTGAGTTAGAAGAGGGGACGGGCACCTCCGACATAATGAAATTAATAGAGGCGGATCGCCTGAATGATCCCAGAAATAACGGTTCGGTTTCCCTGGTTCTCTTGACCGGCGGC
>JAPLLP010000192.1:0-2485 GCA_026387515.1 Candidatus Omnitrophota bacterium
AGGGCGCGCCTCCTAGGACGAAAGAAGAAATTGACAGGTTGTCCCCGGAAGAGGTGCGCAATATTGTTTTTGAGGCAGGAATAGTAGGTATGGGAGGAGCAGGTTTTCCCTCGCACTTAAAGCTCGCGCCACCAGAGCCGGTGGACACGCTTATTGTAAACGGCACAGAATGCGAGCCCTACATCACTTGTGATTTCCGGCTGATGATAGAGAGGGCTCAGGAGATACTTCTGGGAGTTGATTTAGTTGCTAAGGCCCTTGGTGTAAAAAAAATATATATTGCCGTTGAGGATAATAAGCCAGGGGTAATAAAGGAGTTTATGGTCCATGGCGGTGGTCAGCCCATCATTAAAATATTGAAATCCGGCTACCCGCAAGGGAGCGAGCGGCAATTAATAAAAAGTATTTTGCATAAGGAGGTTCCTCGCGGCAGGCTTCCTTTTAATGTCGGTGCGGTAGTGCATAACGTGGCTACTATCTATGCGATCTATGAAGCAGTATATTTACGTAAGCCCCTGTATGAACGTCTGGTCACGGTAACCGGCAGTTGCCTTACTAATCCTAAAAATCTCTTGGTGCGCTTGGGTACACCCATATCGGAGTTGATAAGCGCTTGTGGTCCGTTAAAAAGCGCTCCGGAAAAAATCATTATCGGAGGGCCGATGATGGGATTTGCTCAGGGTACCCAGGATGCCCCGGTTATAAAAACTACAACAGGTATTGTGGTGATGAGTAGAAAAGAAGCGGCTCAACAAGAAGAGGGTTTTTGTATCCGTTGTGGGGCTTGTGTAAGAGTCTGTCCTAGCGGCCTTATGCCGTGTTTGATCAATCTGGCCTTTGAAAAAGAGTTGTGGACTGAGGCTAAGGCGTACGCGGCCCTGGAATGTATCGAGTGCGGTTTGTGTAATTATGTCTGTCCGGCTAATAGGAAATTGACTCAATCTATTCGTAGGGCAAAAATCGAGGTGGTAAAATGAAAGAGGCGATCCGTTATGGTTTCACTTTGGCTTTGATCTGCGCGGTGGCAGGGGGTTTATTGGCGGGAGTAAATTCTTTGACTAAATCGCGCCTTATCTCTCAGGCCCAGGCAGGGGAAGAGGCAAATCTCATGGAGGTTTTGCCTTCGGCCTCAAGCTTTGAGGTAGTAAAGAAGGGCGAGGAGATCGAATATTATAAAGGCCTGAATAAAGAAAATAAAAGTATGGGCGTGGTCTTTAAGGCTTCGGCCAAAGGTTATTCCAGTACTATAGATACGTTGGTAGGAATGCTTAATGACGGTACAATCACCGCTATAAAAGTGGTCGGCCAGAATGAGACTCCGGGCTTAGGTAGCCGGGTAAACGAGGCGGATTTTGCCGCCAGGTTTGCTAATAGGAGAGTAGAAAATCTTAATCAGGTGCAGGCGATTACCGGAGCGACCATTTCTTCCAGCGCGGTGATAGCTTCGGTTAAGGCCAAGGCCGAGGAGATCAAGGTATTATTGCAAAATGAGCGATAATTTAATAGTTTCTCCTTCTCCGCATTTACATAAAGATGAGTCTGTGACCAGTATCATGTGGATGGTAGTGTTGAGCCTGGTCCCGGCAGGCATTGCCGCAACGGCCATATTTGGTTTATCCGCCTTGCGGGTTACTTTGGTGGCAATAATCTCCGCCGTGCTCACTGAGGCGATCATACAGCTTTCCCTCCGGCGCTCCGGGAAGAGGTTAACCGTATTTGACGGCAGCGCGTTCCTCACCGGTTTATTGTTAGCTTATAATCTTCCTCCCGGTGTTCCGATCTTTATGCCGGTGGTAGGTTCTATATTCGCAATCGCTATTGCTAAACACGCCTTCGGCGGCCTGGGGCAGAATATATTTAACCCCGCGCTGGCAGGAAGGGTTTTTTTGATGGCCTCCTGGCCGGCATATATGACCAATTTCCCAAGGCCATTTACCTGTGACGCGATTACCTCTGCCACGCCGCTCGCGCTGCTCAAAGAATCCAAATCTTTAGGTCAAATTTCTTATCTGGATTTATTCTTGGGCAGGCATGGGGGTTGTATCGGGGAAGTCTGTATCTTGGCCCTACTTTTGGGGGCGATATTCCTTTTGATCAGAGGCTATATTTCTTGGCACATACCGTTTTCATACGTTGCTACCTGCGGGCTCCTGGCCTATATTTTTGGCCCTCAGGGTTTTTTTAGCGGTGATTGGCTTTTTCATATCTTATCCGGTGGACTGATACTCGGCGCCTTCTTCATGGCCACAGATTATGTGACCTGTCCCTTGACGCGTAAAGGTCAACTGGTCTTCGGCATAGGATGCGGGCTTATTACCATGGTTATCCGTTTGCGGGGAGGTTATCCCGAAGGCGTCTCATATGCAATCTTAATGATGAATGCGGCCACGCCGCTTATCGACCGGTATACTAGAAATAGGGTGTACGGAACAAAATGAAGAAATTCAGGCTTGAGTTTCTAAAAGGCATTATCAAAGAAAACCCC
>JAPLLP010000192.1:2503-4558 GCA_026387515.1 Candidatus Omnitrophota bacterium
CATTCGTGTTGATGTTGGGGTTATGCCCGACGCTGGCAGTATCGGTTTCGCTGGCCAATGGTATTGGCATGGGTGTCGCCGCCACATTCGTGCTTTTAGGCTCAAATGTAATTATCGCGCTGATCAAGGACCTGATCCCGGAAAAGATAAGGATCCCCTGCTATATCGTGGTTATCGCCACCTTTGTGACTATTACCGAGATGGTGATGAAGGCCTATAGCCCGGCTTTAGACCGCGCCTTAGGGATATATGTTCCTTTAATTGTAGTTAACTGTATTGTCCTTGGTCGGGCGGAGGCCTACGCCTCTAAACAATCGGTTGCTAATTCCTTGTTCGACGGATTAGGTATGGGGGCAGGTTTTACCCTGGCGCTCATCCTTATTTCGGGGATAAGGGAATTTTTTGGTTCCGGTAAGATATTAGGAGTTACTTTATTAAAGGGTTTTGAGCCGGTGCTGGCCCTGGGCCTGCCTTCAGGGGCACTTTTGGTCATTGGTTTATTGCTCGGTTTTTTTAATGCGTTAAAGAACAGAGGTAATAGATGAATGCCACGCAGTTTTTAACCATATTCATATCCTCGATATTTATCTACAACGTGATACTGTCGCGTTTCCTGGGCCTATGTTCGGTCGTAGCGATTTCCAAAGAGACCAGGCCTGCCATGGCCATGAGCTTGGCGGTTTTGTTCGTTACTACTATGTCTTCTATAATTACCTGGTTTATTTACCGGTTCCTCTTGGTTCCGTTTAACCTGACTTATCTACGCACTATTTCATTTATTCTAGTAATAGCCGCCTTTGTGCAATTGGTTGAAATGGTGATAAGAAAAATAAGCCCGGCGATGTACAAATTCTTCGGGATATACCTTCCATTAATTACCGTGAATTGCGCGGTATTTGGCGTGGCGGTGCTGAACGTGGATATGTTTTTTGTGAAAAATAATCCGGTGCGGGGGAGTTTTTGGTATTGCGTTTTTCAGGGGTTTTGCGTAGGCCTGGGTTATATGCTGGCGATGCTTTTAATGTCCGGCATAAGGGAGAGGCTCGAATTTTCAAATGTCCCGAAAGCCTTTAAAGGTTTCCCGCTGGCTTTTATCATTGCCTCGATCATGTCCTTGAGCTTTCTGGGGTTTAACGGGTTTAAATTTTAGATGGAAATTATTGCTCCGATTCTAGTGTTGGGAAGTTTAGGCTTAATATTTGGCGTTGGGCTGGCCATTGCCTCAAGGTATTTTGCCGTAATGGAAGACCCCAGGCTAACAAAGATACACGGGCTTCTCCCCGGGGCTAATTGTGGCGCCTGCGGAGGGGCCGGATGTTTTGGTTTTGCTCAAGGGTTGCTCAGCGGTAAGATGGATTTAAGCGCCTGCCGTGTTGCCGACGAAAGCGTTAAAGAAGAGATCACAAAGCTGCTTAATCCTGCTTCGACTCGTAAAACGTTCAATCCTGAGGCTTAACACTTCGTAAATTTCTTTGAAATTTACTCGTAGCCATCAGGATTTCGCTAAATGCACCTGCGGCGCATGTTGGTGCTCAAGGAGGGAAATTATGAATATAGCCGTTTTTGCGTCAGGAAGAGGGAGTAATTTCAGCGCGATTGCCCGGTCGGTAAAAAAGGGGACGCTCAAGGCGGACCTGGCGCTGCTTATATGCGATAATCCCAAGGCCGCTGTGATTAGCCGCGCAAGGCGCGCGGGGATCAAAACTGTATTAGTGAAGCGTCAAGACTTCGCGGGTAAAAAAGAGTTTGAGGCCAAGATAATGCAGTCTTTGGCAGAGAATAAGATCGACTTGATAGTATTGGCTGGTTTTATGCGTTTAGTATCTCCGGAATTTGTGCAGGTTTATAAAGGGCGCATCCTGAATATCCATCCTTCGCTTTTGCCTTCTTTTAAGGGTACAGAAGGGATAAGGGATGCTTTTGAATACGGAGTTAAGTTAACCGGGGTCACCGTGCATCTTGTAGATGAGGAACTTGACCATGGGCCGATAATCTTGCAAGCTCCGATCAAGATAGAGGAGCGAGATTCTCTCGAATCCCTGGAAGAGAAGATTC
>JAPLLP010000243.1 GCA_026387515.1 Candidatus Omnitrophota bacterium
TAGCGGTTAGGCTGAATTTTATCCCGCACTGTGTGCGGGAGGGGTAGATATAGCCAGGGCGATACCAGCGGCATCCAATATTTCCTTTCCCTCCTTCCAGGGATTTATGTAACGCGCAATACTTAGCTGACTACTCTTCTCCTTTAAATCAATAGTCTCTTTTTTATCCAACGGGAAAACTACCTCCACCTTAGGCAAAAGCATGGCATCCTCATTCTCTTCCTTTACCAATGCCGCTCTTCCATCGCTTAAATAAACCAGGGAACCGATCGGCCAAACCCCCATGATCTGAAAAAACTTCTCCAATAGCTCCGGCTCAAAAGAAGTCCCTTTCTCTTTAATCATGATGTTATAAATCATATCCGGGGCGTAATCCGCCTTGTAGCTCCTCTTCTGGAAAAGGGCATCGTAGACATCACAGATGGTCACGATTAAAGAGGCGATGTGGGGTTTCTTAATATTGGGGATCTTAGGGTAACCTGAAAGGTCGTATTTAAGATGATGTTCAAACGCCACCACTACCGGCAGAATACCAAGGCTGTCTACATAATCCAGCAGCAGTTCCGCGCCTAGCAAGGCGTGGCTGCGGATCTTGTCGAATTCCTCATCGGTCAAACGCTCTGTCTTCCTGATTATCCTACGGGATATATAAAGCTTGCCGATATCATGAAAAAGGGCCGCGGTCCCCAAATCCATCACGTCTTCTTTGGAAAAACCTGCCTTGGAAGCAAGGTACATCGAAAGTATAGCCACATTCAAGAGATGGACGGAAGTACCTAAATCATACCTCCTCATGGTGGAAACTTTAAGTAATTCCGGAGACTGACTTAACAAACCTTCCATCATGCTTTGCATCGCCAACTTCAGGCCTACCTGGTCAACCATCCCGTTATCAAGGATATCAGTCAGGGACTGGGAGACCTTACGAAAAGAATGCTCATACGCAGAGACTATTCCCTTGGCTGCCTGAGGATCGGGGCCAGACGAGGCCTTCAACTTTCCTACGAAAATATTTCTTACTCCTGCCAGGGTCAAATAGTCCTGAACCTCTTTTTTAATCTCCAACTTAGGAGCCCCCAAAAATTCCATAAAAACACCGAGTTCCCTTTTTTCTATATCCCGCAGAAAAGTGACCTTCTCTATCTTCTTCTCTTTTAGATACGATACCGGAGAAAGAGACAATTTAGTGGCGTCGGCAATAACCTGATCCTCAAAGGCAAGCTCCCCTTCAATAACTCCCAGAGTGAAATCTTGCTGCTCGGAAAGGATAGCCTTTAGGCTGTTATAGGGTGCTTCCAGCGATTCCTTAAAGAGCTTATGACCTAATCCATAGAGCTTGGCCATCTGCAGGCTAATCAAAAAGTCTCTTAAAAATACTTCAATCTTTTCTAAGTTTGCCATTTATGCAAAATCTCCTGCGCCCTTTTCCTGATCTTTCTATTCCAAAAAAAGTGCCTCCTGCTCAGGGCCAATAAACGTTGGCCGGCCTGCCTTAATCCGGTCTCTTCCACGAAATTCATATTGTCCATGATTATCCGATTTTTAAAACCCCAGGAGCTGGAAATCCCTAATAACATATCCAACATCTTTTCTTTGGTGTTCTCGTACTTGGACAAAGCCTGTGCCGCCTCCTTCCTGAGGCTGACATCATCGCTGGTAAGGACAGAAAAAAGGAATTCTTCGTCAATCTTGGAAAGAAAACTCATAGCCCTTAAGATTTCAACCTTGACTATCTGATCAACAACCGGATAAATATATTTTAGGATATCTATGATTAAAAATGAATCGATCCTCTTTAGGCCGTCGATAATTTTTATAATAAATTCTGTATTGAAACGTTCCCCTGCCAGTAGGTCACAGAATGTGGTCATCCTGCCGGGAAAGAACCTTAAGAAAAGCCTCAGGCCATAGGGGCTAGAGTTGTGTTCTTTGAATACCTTATCTAAATAAAATTGCGCGTCGAGATTCGCACTCTCCAGATTATCTATAAAATATGCTAAAAGAACCCCTTCCTCTCCCTCCCAGGCTAGACTCTCGATTAAAAGCGATATGCTCTTCTCAATATCGGAAAATATCTCTCCGAGATCAGCCTCAGCCCTCTTCCTTTTATATATGGTATCAAACAAATTCTTTATATATTCCCAGTCTTTATCCGCAGCTATCGCCGGCCATTCCTGGGATAATTTTTTACAAACCGATCTTAGTTTCTCTCTGTCACGCTCCTGAGTCAATAAGCCCAAAAGAATAAAACGGTAATTGAAATCCAATATTACGCGGTCAAAAGCCTTGCCCTGGCCAAAGGTGACTTTTTTTAACAGAACAGAGAGTGTATTGCGGTAGACATCCGAAATAGACTGGCTATTTGCCCCGGATAATAAATTCTGGATGTTCTTGGCAACCTTGGAATTATCCTTCAGGGTATCATTGTCTGAGGCCTGGTTAAGCAGCGAATCGGGGATACCCGTACTCCTCTTTTCTCCGGCAACGCGCAAGAAAAACTGAAAACTCAGGGCGTCAAAATTTTCAGAGGTCGAGATCTCGTCCAAAAGTATACGCGCCATGTCTTGCTCGTTGAGATTCTTAAATAATTCGGCTGCTTTCTCGGTATCTACCCCCTTTATAGCCGACTCATATTTGGTCACCGACCGGTAGACTTCCGTGGCGCATTTATCAAATTTATCTTTTTGGTTAGTTTTCAGATGCTGAAGGAAATTGCTGATATTGCGTTTTAGCTCTTCATTGTGCAATAAATCCTTATCTTTGAACTTCCCCATTACTATCCCGAAGTTATTTGAGAATTCCGTGACCTTGCGGGGATCCTTCTCCTGGGCAGGATCGCCAAACGTAGACAGGGCTTCTTCGCATTCTTCGGCCGAGGCCTCCAAAAGATAAGAATAATCTATCTCCCTTACTTCTATATGCGGTGTTTTTTTCGAAAGTAACAGTTTCTTGATGCCGCCGGACTTAGCGGTATCTTTAACCGATAAAGACGCGGCATTAAGGAAGCTGATCAATTCGTCAAGGGTGACGCCCTGGCGGAACACTATGCTTTTAATCTTGCGCTGGTGCAGTGTGCGTGCCAAGTCCACGAATAAAGCCGGTTTATTCCAGGATTTTCCATCGAGGAAGAGCGATTCCGTCGAGACGACAATCTCAATCGGATTAAGCAAGGAGAACAAGACCTCTGTCTTTTCCTTGAAGCTTTCCGCCGATTTTATCAAATACGGATGGCCCCTGAAATAAGCGGCGTTATTCAAGGACATCTGCAACCCCATCAAGAAACTGGTTAAGGCTTCTATTTTGTTCATAACATTAACCTAATAACCGGACTATTCTTTTATAGTCGGCCTGCCTGGCCCCTTTTTTTAACATCAGGCTGATAGCGCGCGAGGAATCTTGAGGCCGGATATTCACCCCTTTAATCGCGTCAAACAATACCTTGACCACAAACCTCTTTCTTAAGGCATCCAGCGTAGTGAACTTCACGCAATAATCTGTGGCTAACCCCCCAAGGTAAATCTCTTTAATCCCCAAGACCCTAAGTAGGGACAAGAAATTTATGCCATCCCCATCCTCAGCCTGGAATACGGAATAGCTGTCTTTTTCCGGATCCATGCCTTTATATAAAAAGATGGGCCGCTCCGGCAGTTTAAGCTTAGGATGCAGGCCGGCGCCTTTGGTATTCCGGACGCAATGCACCGGCCAAACGCCACCGTATTTTTTAAAATGCCGCGTCTTCCTGGGATGCAAATCGCGCGAGATAAACACCGGTAACCCTTTTCTAGAAAAAAGGTTGGTGTATCTGTTAATTACAGTAATGATCTTGTCGCCTTCCGGAACACCCAAGGCACCCCCCGGACAAAAATCATTCTGCATATCTACTATTAATAACGCCTTAAGGTGTTTCATGCGAATGCGCCTTTTATTGCGGAGTTGCAAAAAACACATTCCCCTTGTTTAATATTATACTCCAAAACCTTGAAATATTCCCGCTTAATTAATAGCTTTTTGCACTCAGGGCAATAGGTATCATTGCCCCAGCCATGCACATTGCCTGCATATATATAGGTAAGTCCGGCGGAGCTACCTATACCCACGGCCTTTCTCAGAGTGGCCTCAGGCGTATCCTGGCGATCGCCGAATTCGAAATCCGGATGAAAACGCGAGATATGCCAGGGCATTTGTTTATCTAATCCGGCGATAAAATCAGCTATATCTTTTAGTTCTGATTCCGAATCATTTTCTCCCGGCACTATAAGCGTAGTTATCTCAACCCATACCCCCATTTCTTTCATCATACGTATTGAGTCCAAGACCGGCGATAAGCTCCCTGAACAAACCTTGCGATAGGATTCGTCCTTAAAAAATTTTAAATCTACGTTTGCCGCATCCAGATACGGCCGGGCCATGTTTAAACATTCTTCTGTCATATAGCCATTAGTGACAAAAATATTATGCAGGCCTCGGGGTTTGGCTAATTTCGCTATCGCGAGGGCATACTCGAAAAAAATGGTGGGTTCGGTATAAGTATAAGAGATACTTCGGCACTTATTCTTAAGCGCGGATTCTACGATAGCTTCGGGACAGTCCCCTTCAAGACCACTTACGGTATAGCTCTGCGGGGACAGTCCCACAATCTTTGCCTGGGAGATCTCCCAGTTCTGGCAAAATCCGCAGCGGAAGTTGCAACCGATGGTGGCGATAGAAAAACTGGATGAACCGGGCAGAAAATGATACAGGGGCTTCTTTTCAATAGGGTCAACGTGCATGGCAATGGGCTTGCCGAAGACATGTGTATATAAGGTGCCGTCAATATTCTGCCTTACCCCGCAAAAACCCCACTTATTAGGAAAGATCCGGCAATGGTCTTTATTATCTTCTAACCTTTCATAAAGTAAGGCTTCGGTCATACCCTTAAAGGCATAAGCCTGGTTTCATCAAAAGGAGAAACCTTTTTTAAGCAGTTTTGCTTATCTTCTGCTTTATAATATACTATATCCGCAGAGGTATTGCCATTCAAATCACAATACCTGGCTACAATACGACAGGAGGATGTAATCAACTCTTCATTAAATACTCCCCTGCCCAAAGCCGCGGGCCCGGCAAGGTCTGGCGCGGCCATAAAAAGATGGTCTTGCGCATGCGCTAAATTAAGGATGTTTTCATTCTCCTTCTCATCCCTCCCTACGATCAACTTGACCCCTTCACTCAAACGGAAATGCCTCCCCAGCTTAAGCAACGATATATCGTTGAGAGTGAAGCCGCTATTGTGCTGCATAAGATCTCTAAGCCGTTTGCTAAATTCCGGGTCAGTAAGGAGACAACCGCCGCTAGGACAGGGAAAATCCTTAACCCCTAATGCGCTGGCCAGGGCAAACTGATCTTTTCTGCCTCTGCCGCTTATAGCCAAAAGCTTATCTCTGGCAACCCAGCCTTCTCTTTCGGGGAGAGTAGGCTCAAGCACCTTTGCCGATAACGGCCGCAGCACCAGATCGGTTAATTGCGCCTCCTTTTCAATCAAGCTCATGGTGCGGCGCATCTGCGACATCGGCCTCTGGCCTAAAACCTCACCCGTAATCACAAAAGATGCCCCTTCCTGCCGCATCAACTCCTTAGCCTTCTTAAAAAGCAGTATCCGACAGTCAATACAGGGATTCATGTTGGATCCGTATCCATGCTTGGGTTTCTTTACTATCTCCAGAAATTCTTCGGCCACGTTGACGCTCACCAGCTTAA
>JAPLLP010000187.1 GCA_026387515.1 Candidatus Omnitrophota bacterium
CAACCTGTGCGCGAGGCCTTCTATAAAACTTTGGCTATTGATTTTGACTATTACACGCCCAAAACTACCATTCAGTTCTTGCTTGATATCCATGCTGTATTGGAAAGCTTTGGCGCTGTAATGTGCTTGAAGCGCAAGCGCAAGATCGGGCGGTTGGCGCATCCAAAGTACAGGCACTTCGTTGAGAAATTTGAAGACCTTGGTAACATCATTACTATTGATCCAGCTACGTCCGCCCTGCGATTAATCGAAGGTTGCGTGGCGGTAATCTCCATGCCGTTTACATCGACTGCAATAATCGCCCGCGAACTCGGTAAGTCATCCTGCTATTATGACCCGAGCACCCTGATTCAGCCGGATGATAGGGCCGCGCATGGAATCGAAATTATAAGAGGCCCCGCAGAACTTAAAAAGTGGTTGAAGAATATACAGGTTGAATCACACATGACAGAATCCGTTGTTACTCAAAATGTGTGTATATGACCAGCAAAGAAAAACAGATAAAAAACAGCTTCATTTACATTCTTCCTGTAATTGTCGGCAATCTTATCCCCATCTTAACGCTGCCCATATTTACACGAATTCTGACACCGGCTGATTATGGAATATGGGCGCTGGCGCAGGTTTATGCTATTTTTGTGAACGGGGTTGCGAATTTTGGGTTGACTATCGGATACGAGAGAAACTTTTTTGAGTATAAAGAAACAAAAAATGTTGCCGGATTGCTATATTCAACCCTGCTGTTCGTCATCATAACCTTCATTGTCTGCGGCTTCTTTACCTATCTATTCAAACATCAGCTTTCACGATTGATTATTGGTTCTGCGGATTATGCCAATATTTTGTTCTGGTCTTATTGCGCCACAGGTGTCGTTGGTTTGAAGGCCTATTTTCTAATCTATTTCAAAAATACTGAAAATGCAAAGGCTTTTACCTGGTACACGATTGATGAAAACTTGCTTGGAGTGCTTTTTTCATTGTTCATGGTGGCATATTTGCGTAGTGGAGTTGTTGGGCTAATTTGGGGTCAGCTTTTAGCAAGTTTCATCATTTTTTCCATTCTTTCAATTAGATTTGTCCGATTTCTTCCCGTTTCTTTTGACTGGGGCGCACTCAAAGATTCTTTAAAAATAAGCTTGCCTCTTACGCCAAGAATTTTTTTCGGAGTCATCGGCAACCAGTTTGATAAATATATGATAGGTCTATTAAATACGGTGGGGGGTGTTGGTATATATAACATAGGGCAGAAGGTGGTTAATGTCCTATTTACCTATATGACGGCCATTCAAAATGTTTTTTCCCCGCAAGTATATAGGCGAATGTTCGAGATGGGTTCGGAAGGTGGAAAATCGGTAGGACGTTATCTCACGCCGTTTATGTATATTTCTATTGCAATAGGCCTTATGATTTCGCTTTTTTCTGAGGAAATCATAAGTATCCTGACTCCGAAATCGTACCATGGCGCCATTGAAGTTGTTACGATTTTGTCTATGTTGTATGGATCATATTTCTTCGGAAAACAACCCCAGCTTATCTTTGCGAAAAAAACCCATATTACTTCCATGCTAACTATAGTGAGTATCGGATTGAATATACTAATAAATATACCTTTTATTCTGAAGTGGGGTGCGGTTGGCGCTGCCTGGGGGACTCTTTTGGCAGGCTTAATTTCGGGCACCATCTCATTCATTGTTTCTCAGCGTTATTATGAGATCAAGTGGGAGTATGGAAAGGTTTCCGCCATTTTTTTGATTTTTTTCGGTTCTGCAGTGATCATGATCTTGCTGAGAAATTTTGGTATCTCTTATGGGGTGAGAGTTATTGTTAAACTGATGTCATTGGCTGGCTATTTGTATCTCGGCATGAAGTTGAATATACTGACCAGACAGAATTATCTTCTTGTGAAAAATATGTTTTCCCCTGTAAAGGATAGCCTCGGATAGCCCAATTAATTATTCAGTACCCTTATGCTACTTGCAATCAACAATTTAAAAATATTAAATATTATACGCGACGAAATAATCGCTTGGGTTGAGGCTTGCATCAGATTTGTTCCCGGGCGAGTAGGCGATAACATACGCCGATTATGGTTCAAGATACGCTTCCAAAAA
>JAPLLP010000206.1 GCA_026387515.1 Candidatus Omnitrophota bacterium
TGCATGAAACGCCTTTCCGAGATAAAAGCATTATTGATCTTATCCAACATCTCATTAAAAGTCTCAGCTAGCTTCTTGATCTCGTCTTTGGTATCCGGTATCTGGAGCCTCAGCTGCATGTTCCCGCCGGTAATCTGACGCACGGTTTTCATCATCCTGTTTAACGGCTTAAGAGTGATGCTGACGAGAAATTCACCGGCTGCAATGCTGGCGATCAAAACGGTCAAAGGAAGCAACAAAAATAAAACGTAACGCAGTCGGCGAAGAGAGGCGTAAAATAAGTTTAACGGACTGGCTACCTGAACAAAGTAAGCGACCTTGCCATTACCAATCACTCCCAGGGTCAATACCCTGAACAACATCTCGTTGTGCCGATTAAACCTTATCCGGCGGTCTTCATAAAAAGCGTTATCTTCATCGAGTTTATTGACGATCCCGCTGGGCAAGTAGAACCCTTGCTCAAAACCCACCGATGAGGCAATTATCCCTCCCTTATGGTCATAAATACTTACCAGTATATTGACTAACTCCGGTTCGCGGGACTTTTCGCTTACCCAGCGCCGGGCAATCTTAATAAAATTGGCATTGTTTATCTTGGTGAATACCGCCGCAACGCCTTGATCGGCCACCCCGTCTTTGATCGCCTCCAGCTTTTCCGTCTCCCAATAGGTATTGATGGAATTAGCCACGCCCTCTGCCTGAGAAAACAGAAGATCATCCATATTATCCCGCTGGCTCTTTTTAAAATCAAAATAGAGTATAAGGCTAAACAACAGGAAGGTAACCGCGAGGAGCAAGGTATACCAAAGTATGAATTTGATGCGGATGGATTTACCGAACATATGCTATTCTTTAAGGACGTAACCTGAGCCGCGCAGGGTATGGATGAGCTTTTTCTTCTGGCCGCGGTCGATCTTTCTACGCAGGTAATTTATGTAGACGTCGATGACATTGGTAAAAGTATCGAAACCGATATCCCAGACATGTTCAGAGATCATGGCCCGAGTGACCACTATCCCTTTATTCCGAAGCAGGTACTCTAAAAGAGAATATTCTTTTTGCGTAAGAGATATATCTTTTCCTGCGCGGAGGACCTTGCGGGTAAGCGTATCCAGGACCAGGTCTCCTGCCTTAAGTACCGTGACCGGAAGATTGTCATTTTTTCGCAGCAACGCGCGCACCCTGGCCAGGAATTCCTCAAAGGCAAAAGGCTTGGTAAGATAATCATTCGCTCCGGAATCCAGGCCCGAAACTTTATCCTTAACCGTATCCTTGGCCGTGAGCATGAGTATAGGCATAACCAATTTATCCCTCCTTAAAGAGCGGCATAAACTAAGGCCGTCTTTTTTAGGCAGCATGAGGTCAAGCACCAGCAGGTCATAAGGATTAGTGCCGGCCAAAAAATATCCTTCCTCGCCATCATAGGCCACATCAACGGCATAACCTTCTTCTTTTAAGCCGCGGCGAATAAAATCCGCTACTTTTTTCTCATCTTCCACCACTAAAATACGCATAGATTTAACTCTTCCCTAATAGATCCTTTTGTCCGGCAGGCTATCCCAATCTTTTAGCAACCTCAAACACTCATCGCGCAAAAAGCCGCAAATGATCTGCATTTTGCTTTTGCCTATTTTTTTCATTTTCTTACAGGACAAAGCCAGTTCATTAAAACCAAGGGCCTTTACGTCACGGATAGCCGTACCGTAAATCAACGCATCGATTCTAGCCCAGTGGATAGCGCTAAAACACATCGGGCAGGGTTCGGTGGTAGAATAAATACGGCAGCCGCTTAAATCAAAATCGCCCAATTTCTTCGCAGCTATCCGTATAGCGTTGACCTCGGCGTGAGCAGTAGCGTCGCTGACCAAAACAGTATTACGGGCTATGGCCAAGACCTTGCCGTTCTTGACTATTACCGCGCCAAACGGACCGCCATCCGCCTTCTTAAGATTCTTCCTCGCCTCTTCAATCGCCAGGCGCATAAATTTCTTCATAGTTTATGAACACCGGCCCATCCGATAGGGCCGGGTGTTATAGCCCTCTCCCCTTCTCCCAGGACTCAAAACATTTCCGGAAAGCCGAATAAGATGCCTTCTTAGAAAAATCCCAGCGCACCATCCCGAAATAATCGGTCCCGTCTTTCCAGTGCTCCTTGGTATCCCGAAAGAAAGCCCAGAATATCTTTTCCACATTATTAATTTTCAATAAATCGCTAAAGACCTCCTGTAACCAGGCGGCCTGATCCTCTTCATCCGGATTCTTGCCCATCCACCAATTATTTATCTCCTTACCTTTGGGCACCCCGGGACAACCAATCTCGGTAATCCAGATCGGCTTATCCTGATCGCCGTTACGCTGCATCACTTTACGGGCCAGCTTAGGATAAGCCAACACCCGGTTTATTGACCCGGGATTTAGAGGCGATTCAAAAATATGCAGGCAAGGCGCAGTAAGCTACTAAACCATCCTGCGGCTCCCAATAAGTATGGGAATCCGGTTCATTCCAAATCTCCCAGTATTTCACCTTATCCTGGTAACGACCCACCACCTTCCGGGCATAATCGATGAACTTCCGGTCGTTCTTGGCCGGATAGTTCCACTTTCCCTGCGGCGAGGCCCAATCTGAGGTATAATCTAATATCCCCAATATGCCAATATCGTTATCGCGCAACAGATCAACTATGAAATCATATTTTTCAAAATGAAATTCGCCCGGTTGAGGTTCAATATCCTGCCAGAGAAAATCCATGCGCACTATCCCTACGCCGGCCTCCCGCATCAAGCGGACTGCCTTCTCCAGATCTTCGTGAGTCGCATATTTGTGGTTATTCCAGGAGTGATTCCAATGTAGGAATTCCAATACCCCAAAAGGATTTTCTGACATCTGGCCCCCTTCGCAGTAGCGAACCCCGGCCCAATTCCGATCTGGGCCGGGGGCAATTATACTCAATAAACTCACAAACATAATAAACATCCACAATATCTTTTTACTCATGCGTCGTCTGCTCGGTATTAATATAGTCGGAAAACCCTATCTGTTCGCCTAGTTCCTGCTTGACTACGCGTATGCGGTCAGGAACATAGGGATGGGTCTTAAAATAATTCAGCTGACCGAGAGGCTTCCTACGTTCTATATCCTGGAGTTTTTTCAAAAAAATTATCATGGCATGAGGATTATAACCCGCTAATTTGGTGTAACGTGCTCCTAGCTGATCGGCCAAGAGTTCGTCTTCGCGCGAATATCCCAGCATAAGTTGATTAAATGCCACGTCCGCGGTCCCGGCAACCGCCCCGCCTCCGGAAGGAACGGCCAGGGTCAAAAGTCGCAGCACCGTATAACCCATCATCCCCTGAAGTTTCTTAATGCTGTGCCTGGCGACAATATGACCAACCTCATGAGCCAGGACAGCGGCTAATTCGCCATCGTTGCTAATCTTCTCTATCAGCCCGCTATTTACATAGACAAAACCTCCGGGAAGCGATACGGCATTTACATCATCCTCTTGCAATACCTGAAAATGATAATCAATATCTTTTCTGTCACAGACTGCCACGATCTTTTGGCCTATATCTTTTACGCGCTTCTGCACCAGGGGGTCTTCGGCAAGCTTGTATTCTTTTAATACCTGGCGATTAATCGCCTTGCCCATCTCTACTTCCTTATCCGTAGAGTAAAAAAATGATTCTTCTTTGTTGGTAGCAACATTATATTCCGTGGAACAACCTACCAGGGAAAAAATAGCCGGGAAAAAACAAGCCAGGAATAAAAAAACCTTAACGTCCAATTTCTTAAGCATAATATAAAGTTTCCTTAAGGGGAGACCCACCACATTGTAAAAACAACCCTCGATACGCTTCAAGAAAAACGCGCCCCTGTCCCTTATGTCAAAAGCGCCCGCCTTATCCAAAGGAGAAACCCTGGCAAAATAGGCGTTGATCTCCTCATCGCTTAATCTATCCATATAGACCCTGGTCCTTTCGTAATCCACCATGATCTTACCCTTGTCTTTATCTATAACCGCGATACCAGTATAGACACACTGAGGCTTACGCGTAAGGCGTTTTAACATGAGCCGGGCAGCGCGCAGATCTTTGGGTTTTCCGAATATCTTATTATCCTGGACCACGATAGTGTCCGCGGCGATAATAACGCCACTGTTCAATCCGGCTGCCGCGGCTTGAGCCTTTCTCAAAGCATTACCTTTGACCAATTGCGCATAAGTAAGCCCTTTTCGCACCCTTAATTCTTTTGCCGCGCCCGGAATAACCTTAAACCGCAAACCAAAGGCCTTAAGCAGCTCTTTCCTGGCCTTAGACTTAGAGGCTAGATATATTTTTCTCATTGCGCTGCGCTCTCCCCGGCAAGATAGCCCGTAGAAAATGCCGCTTGCAGGTTAAAACCTCCGGTATCGGCATCTACGTCGATCATCTCGCCGCAAAAATACAATCCCTTGATCAAGCGTGACTCCATAGTGCGCGGATCAATATTTTTGAGAGAAACCCCGCCCCGGGTGATCATTGCTTCTTGCGTGGGGCGAAAACCGCTAATATCCATAGGAAAACCTTTTAACCAATCAACCATCTTCTTGCGTTCTTCATGGGTCAGGTAAGCTGCCTTTTTTCCTGGAGGTATCCCAAGACAACTAATACAGACATCAATAAGCCTAGCGGGTAACAATTCTTTAAGCGCGTTTTTTAAATCACGGCGAGAATTAGCCAGAAACTCTCTCTGCAGTCGAGCATTAAGCTGCTCCGGACTTAATCCCGGCTTAAGGTCTATCTCAAGTGATACGTTTCTCTTATCCTTTATCCAATCTACTATCCGGCCGCTTAAAGTCAATGCCAGGGGCCCGGAAACTCCCGAACGCGTAAACAATAACTCCCCTATCTCGGAAGTAATTTTGTTCTTGCCGCTACTGAATATAAGCCGGATGTTTTTCAGAGTCAGGCCTTCAAGCTTACGCGGATATTGCTGGCGAACCTCTAAAGGCACCAGCCCCGGTCGCAGTTCGGTTATGTGGTGGCCAAGTTTCCTGGCCCAATTGATCCCGTCTCCGGTTGACCCGGTAAAACTATAGGTTACGCCTCCGGTAGCAATAATAAGCCGATCACAAAGCAGGATTTCCCCCTTATCTAACAAGACGCCGGTTACCCGGCCATCTTTTACGATAATATCCTTAGCGGCGCGACCCAAGATAATTTTCACCTTGGCACTTTCCAACTCTTTTTTTAATATCTCAAGGATACTTTTTGAATCATCGGTCACGGGGAAAGCGCGCAACTGCCGTTCCACTTTTATCTTCAGCCCCCTATCCTCAAAAAATCGAATGAGCTCCGGGTGAAAGAACTTTTTGAAAGCATCCCTTAAGAATTGGCCTTGGCGGGAGAATCTTGACAGAAAAGATTCTAAATCTGCGGTATTGGTAAGATTACAACGGCCCTTGCCGCTTAAGATGATCTTGGCTCCGGGCGAGGCATTCTTTTCGATAAGGACCACTTCCTGCCCCAGCTCTTTTGCCCTGATAGCCGCTATCATCCCGGCAGGGCCGGCCCCTATAACGATAATCTTTCTATTCTTCACAAAAATACATTATATGACTTCAATAACTATACTATATCTTCTGATATTATCTGATACTATTTGATATATATTGAGATTATTTGATAATATACGGACTTCAAGTAGCCAATAACTCTTTTATCTGAAAGATAGCTTCAAGTTTGATCCCGGATGCCGCCAGATTTGCCGATGCGCCTTCCTGCCTATCCACGATAACCAGTGCCCTGGACGGCTTTATCCCTATCTTCTCCAAGGCCTCTTGGGCCTCTAAAATAGCCTTACCGGTAGTAGCCACATCATCCACTAAAAGCACCTTGACATCCGGTTCAAGCTTGGGCCCCTCTATCTGACGCTGGGTGCCATGCTCTTTTGCTGCCTTACGTACAATAAAGGTCTTTAAAGGAATGTTGTTCAGGTGGGCCAAAGCGGCAACCGCGCCTACTATCGGATCTGCTCCCAAGGTCGGTCCGCCAACGGCATTGATATCATTATCCTTGATGTAATCGAGGATAATGCCGGCCACCAGGTATGCGCCTTCCGGGGTCAGGGTAATCACCCGGCCGTCAAGATAATAATCGCTTATCTTTCCCGAAGACAGGGTAAACTTGCCCCGCTTTAAGGCCTCTCTCTTTAAGAGCGCGGCTAACTTTAACTTCATATCTTTGATTTTGTCCTCTGGCATAATATTGATTTTACTATTTTAAAAAGGGCCTGTCAATATAATAGGTAATTTCTTTTTATTGCGGCTGGCTGAAATCCACCCTTGCGACGTATTCATTGCCTATTACCTTAAGTAGTTGAAACCTGCCTTGGTTAGCTACCGCTCGCTCGATGTCGCTAAGCGCGGATTTTTTAAGCACGCAATAGGTTACGGACTGCTTCTTCATAAAATCTCTTATCTTTTCATCGCTGTCAAGAAAAGGCACCGGGTGCGGGCTAAAAAAATTCGAACCATAGGGATCGGCGACAGCAACTTCTTTATCGGAATAATAACGCACTCCGCGTAAATATGGTTTAGAGCAAACTATCGCATTGTCTATCTTGTAATTTTTTAAGAGGAAATCGCAGGCGTCCTTGCTGGATATATACGGCTCGACATTTTTATCTATAAAGGCGAAAAACAACAGTAAAAGCGGAATGGCAAAGACAAGCATATAAACGCAATTTAAAAACTTGCGCCTGAAGACAAAAAATAAATTTAAACCTATATATGACAGATACACGGGAATAAATATAAAAACCGGCCTCTTATCTGACAAATATTCCGGGAATCTTAGCAATGCTACCGCCAGAAGAACGGGAAAAATAATCAAGGCAGCTATAGAAATGAAAGAAATTATGAAGAACAGGCGGCCCTTCTTCTGTGCCGAGGAAAATTCGTGCATAAAATCTCCGCCTACAATAGCCAGGGCAGGAAATAAAGGAAAAATATAGCTGACTAATTTTGAATGCGCGGATTGAAAAATAACTAAACCTACCCCTATCCAGCAGAGCAAAAAGACTTGAAAACTGGAAAAGCCCCTCACCGCGCGCCTGACCAGACAAACCAACGCCGCCGCAACAAAGATACTCCAGGGAAACATGCAGCCAAACATCGAGAGAGGATAAAAATACCAGGTATCGTTACTTAAGTGTTCTGCCTCTAAGATACGCCTTATATGGTCGTTATAAAAAAATTCATGCGTAAAAGCGTGGCCGTAGCTACGGATCATAAAAACGTACCAGGGGGCAGCTAAGAGCGCGAAAATCAGGGCACCCCAGAAAAAATACGGCGAAATCAAAAACTTAACTTCTCTTTTAAAAAATAGGAATAAGAAGATTATC
This sequence comes from Candidatus Omnitrophota bacterium, assembly GCA_026387515.1. The sequence continues at coordinate 7,385 of JAPLLP010000206.1, forward strand.
AAAAGCGGAATAAGAAGGCCTAGCGGCCCCTTAGTCAGCACCGCGAGCCCGGAAAAAACGAAAAACAACAAGATACCTATGCCCTCTTTTTTCTTATCAATATAGGCCAGGTAAAATAAATTAAGCGCTAACACTATGAATACGGAAAAGATCAAGTCGGTAAATACCGTCCTGGCCAAGCCGATGTAAAGGCCGCTAGAGGCCAAGAGCAGGCCGGACAAGAAAGCCTTTTTGCGGTCCTCAAAACCAAGGAGCGCCAAGAAATAAACCGATACTATTCCTACGCCGGCGAATAAGGCAGGGAAAAAACGCGCCGAGAAACTGGAGATCCCGAAAATCAGATAGGCGATGCGTAAAAATATATATAAAAGAATGGGTTTTTCAAACTGGGGTTGGCCAAACAGATAAGGCGTCAACCAGCTATGATGAGAGATCATCTCCCTGGCGGTCTGGGTATAAAAGACTTCGTCAGGATTGGTAAGGGCAAGACCCCCGCTTCCCAGCATAAAAAATAAATAAGATAACCCCAGCAAAATCAGTATATATTTAATATCAGATTGCTTCATTGCTTTGCGTAGCCCAAAAGCTCGGTTATGGTTACAAACCGGTAACCCTTTTCTCTTAATTTTCTTACCAACCTGTGGATACTCTTGACTGTTTCGCTGCGGTTTCCGCCTTCTGTGACAAACAACCAGATACCCCACGATATATTTATCATCAAAGGTCACCCAGTCCTTAGAATTAAGAGACCATAGTACCACTTTATACCCCAGGCTTTCGACTTTTTTCTTCTCTTCCGAGGTAAGCCAGGCCTTGGGGGGACGAAAATACTTTGTGCTGAATCCGGTAACCTCTCTAATAACCCTTTCGCCCTCTTTTATCTCCCGCTCCAGAGAATCCATAGAATAGCGCAAAAGCACGTGATGATCATAACTATGGTTGCCGATCTCATGCCCTTCTTCTCTGACCCTGCG
>JAPLLP010000208.1:0-5923 GCA_026387515.1 Candidatus Omnitrophota bacterium
ACCGTGCTATAGCCGCCGCCAAAACTAAAGGCCCCGGTTTTAGCCTCTTTCACCTCTACTACCAGATCCTTCTTATCCGTAGAACTAGTATCCTCGGTATCATAACTTATTTCATCAAAGAAACCAAGATTCTGCAGGCGCTCTTTACTCCGGCGCAGCTTCTGGCCGTCAAATCTATCCCCAGGGTGTATCCTTAATTCCCTGCGAATAACCAAATCCTTAGTCTTGACATTACCCCTTATCTTGATCTTATTCACGTAGGCGATATCGTTCTCTTTAATGTGAAAAGTAATATCCACACGGCCGGAAGAAGAATTCACTGAAGTAACCTCCTGCACCTGAGCCATGATATAACCCCGGTCAAAGTAAACGCCCTGGATATTGGCAATGTCCTGCTTGAGGGCTTCCTGGCTAAAAACCCTGCCCGGCAGACAGGTTTTTAGCTTCGAAATAATCTCTTTCTCCGCGATATCCTTATTTCCGTCTATGGAAACACTACCCACCAGGTATTTCTTACCCTCTTCAATCTTTATAGTTATATATAAAAATGGGCGCTTGGCATCGGTCTGGATATCGTATTCCGCTTCAACATCGGTAAAGCCCTGGCTGTGGTAAAAAGATTTTATGCGCTCGATATCCTCCTTAAGCACCTCTTCCTTTAACACCCCGGCATTAAAAAGCCAACCTCTCTTGGTCTTCATAGCGCCGATGATACGCCTTTTAGAAAAAGATTTATTGCCTTTGACATAAATTTCTTTAACGTGGATCCTCTTGCCCTCCGTCACCGTAAATAGCACGTCCGCTTTCCCGGTCTCTTTGTTAATATCCGCTTTATAGATAACTTCGGCCTGGGAAAAACCCATCTTTTCATACATCTTCTTAACCGTGTTTACGTCTTCATCAAGGCTGGGGTAATCCAGATACTGCGACTCCTTTGACTTTAAACTCTCTTTGAGTTTCTCGTCTTTCATGGTAATGCGGCGGATCCCGGAAAAGGTAATGTGCGCAATGAGCGGGCGTTCCGCTAACGAAATAATAAGCTTTATCCCATTTTTATACTTCTCGGTGTCTATTTTAATATCGCTAAAAAAACCCAACAAATATAAACGCTTTAAATCATCGCTTACCACGTTTTCCTGGTAAGCGGCGCCGATACGCGATTTCAATTTAGAGATAATGGTATTGGAACTTATTGATTTATTACCTTTTACTTCAATGGCGGTAATATTTTGCTGAGCCTGCTCCGCAGGGGAAGACGCAGTTTCTTCGCTTGGGCCTTGCGGTTTATCTTCCGCAAAAACCAAAAAGTGCGCAGATAAGGTAAGTACTATTAAGAGGAATAAGGCTTTACGCATTTTTCGTTAGTATAGCACAACCTTAACAAAATGCAATTTTTTTTACTGATAGTCGCTTGAACATTCCGGATCCGGCAGACAGCTTGAATAAGGAGATGTGATTGGATCCGCGTTTTTATTACTATCGAACCAATTTGCCAAACAATTTTGATAACCCGCGTGACAGGATTCATTAAGATCGGTTATCTTCTTTATACGCTTCCCTTTATCTACGCCCGGCCGGGTTGCCTTGGTTACTGCCAGCGCAAAAATGGTTTTACTGCCCGTAAGCTCATATTTGGTATGCCGTTTTACTAATGGTATGGTTCTATCACTATCGAGAAGGCTAAAAGTCGTGCTTTCGCAATCGCCGATAATGATCAAGTCTGACGGCATCCGCTGGTATTGTTTATAGGAAAGGTCGCCTAATGCGCTGTTATATCCATAAGAAGAGGCTCCGAGGACTTTAACCGGGGAGCCTAAATCCGAGGGGCAGGAGATAGTTTTGAGGTTTCCCAGAGCGATATTGGTAAGAAAGGGTTGGCCTGCGGTGTCCAGGCAATCAGACATAGATTCATCCATGACGCAGTTATTAAAACCTGCCTGCAGGGCGACAAGATTAGCTTCACAGACCCTGGCTTCGGCATCTGCTTTCACGGTGCGGTATGAAACGCAGCCATTATACCTATGACCACCACTACTATTAAAAGCTCGGCTACGGTGAAAGAACTTCGGCGGATATTCCCCCCTTATTCTATCCTTGCGAGGTTCTCAAAACGGGTGTATTCGTTGATAAAAGACAGTTTTAACGTACCTACCGGGCCGTTACGCTGTTTGGCAATAATAACTTCGGCCACGCCTTTTTCGGCATTAGGATTGTAATACTCTTCGCGCAATATAAGCGCTACCAGGTCCGCGTCCTGTTCGATCGCCCCGGATTCCCTAAGGTCTGAAAGCTGCGGCCTGTGGTCAGTACGGGATTCTACTGCCCGGGACAACTGGCTTATGGCAATGACTGGCACATTCAATTCGCGCGCCAGCGCCTTTAAAGAACGGGAGATATCGGATATTTCCTGTTGCCGGCTCTCCGCATTGCCTGAACCGCGCATCAGCTGAAGGTAATCCACGATAATAAGCTTTATATCGTGATGGCTTTTTAGCCTCCGGGCCTTGGCGCGTATCTCCATTGCCGAAACAGCCGGGGTGTCGTCAATATATATCGGGGCCTCTGAAAGCTTGCCTGCGGCGGCGGTGAGCCGCGGCCAATCGGAAGTGGACAAATATCCGGTGCGCACCTTATGCGCGTCCACCCGTGCGTGCGCGCAGAGCATCCTCTGCACCAGCTGCTCCTTAGACATTTCCAGGCTAAAAATCACAAGAGGGATCTTCTCTACCACGCCCGCGTATTCAGCTATGCCTAAGGCGAAGGCGCTCTTGCCCATCGAGGGCCTGCCGGCGATAATAATCAAATCCGACGACTGTAGTCCCGCGGTCTTAGAATCAAACTCGATGTAGCCGGTAGGCACTCCGGTAACATGGGCCTTACGCTGATAAAGCTTATCTATGGTTTCGATGCTCTCCTTTATGATCTCCTTAAGGTGCAGATAGCTTCCGGACATCCTTTTGTTGCTGATCTCAAATATCATCCGTTCCGCGTCGTCTATAAGCTCATTGGCGTTCCCGTCGCTTTCGAAACACCGCGAAACGATCTTGGTGCTGTTGGAGATTAGGTTACGCAGGATATTCTTCTCTTTTACGATATTTACATAATGGCTGATATTGGCTGCCGTAGGCACGGAGTTGGCCAGGCCGGTCAAGAAACTCGCCCCTCCTACCGCATCCAGGATCTCCCTTCTTTTTAATTCGTCGGTGAGCGTGATAAGGTCTACCGGTTTATTCGAGTTATAGAGATCGACGATAGCCTCATACACCCTTCTGTGCGAATCCTTGTAAAAAACTTCCTCGTCCAGGGATTCCACGGCAACTGATATGGCCTCATCGTCGATGATCATAGAGCCCAGGACTGCGGCTTCGGCCTCGAGATTTTGTGGCGGGATTTTTTCTAGGAAAGTCTCGGACATGCTATTTTTTAACTACCCAAATCTTTATTTGCGCGTCTACCTCGGGATGAAGCTTTATGGGGACTTCGTAAATACCCAGCTGCTTTATCGGCTCATCCAAAATAATAAGATTTTTGTCTATATCAATATTATCTTCTTTTAAAGCGGCTATGATATCTCCGGAGGAGATACTACCGTAAATCTTCTCATCTTCCTGTACCAGAACTGGCATAGTCAGGGAAACGCCTGCTAATTTTTCTTTAAGCGCCTGGGCCTCTCTTTTTAATCTCTCCTGCTCATGAGACCGGCGCAGCTTCTCCTCTTCCAGGTGTTTAAGATTCGCGGTATTCAGCGGCACGGCCAGCTTATTAGGAAAAAGAAAATTGCGGGCAAAACCGTCCTTGACCTTAACTACCTGGCCGCTACGGCCGATCCTTTCCACATCCTTGTTTAAAATAACTTCCATAGTTTACTCCGTTGTGGCATTACTTATGCGCGAGCGTACGGCACCAGCCCAAGAAACCGGGCTTTCTTTATCTCCTCGGACACCCTTCTTTGATGCTTGGCGCAATTGCCGGAGAAACGACTAGAGATAATCTTGCCCCTCTCCTTGATGAAAGACTCCAAAAGCCGCGCATCTTTATAGCTTATCACCTTTGATTTATCCGCGCAAAAACGGCAAAATCTTTTTTTAAACGCGAAACTTGGTTTTTTCTTTATCTGAACCTTTTCCCTAGATCTCATCAGTTTTTTCCTCGCTTTCTTCGCTCAACCATGATGTCTCCGTAGAAGGCTCTTGCGCAGGTACTACTTCTGCTTTTTGTGGCTTTGGCTGTTCCTGATTGGCGCCTGCTGAAGGGCCGCCCAAAAACTGGATCCGCTCCGCCCTTACCTCGATTACGCTGCGCTTTGCGCCTGCGGCATCTTCCCAGCTGCGCGATTGCAGCCTGCCTTCGACAAACAGAGGGCTACCCTTATGCAGATACTGGTTGCAATTTTCAGCCTGCTTATCCCAGGCCACCGCGGTCACAAAACAAACCTCTTCTTTCCATTCCTGGTTTTTATCGCGGAATTTCCTATTCACTGCCAGGCGCAGATTCACCACTGCCGTACCCTGAGGCGTATAGCGCAATTCCGGATCCTTGGTCAAATTACCCATGAGTAAAACTTTGTTAAAACTAGGCATATCCCCTCCAAAACTTAGATTTCATTTGGCCAGGCTATAAAGCATGCCCGCCATGATTATAACCATGATCCCGATAACAAATCTTATTTTGGTATTAAAAATGGCCTTTTCCAGAGATATCTCTTTATCCAGCAAAGTCTTGAAATTGCTGAGCGTCTTTACTATTGCCTTATCAAAAGCCAAGTTCTTATTAAGCATCTTTCCCGCCCAGTTCAATAGCTTAGCGCCAAAAATCAGATCTAATCCCACCAATATGCCCACGAAACTAATAAAGATATTAAAAAATCTTAAAGCAATCATTGCTACATCTAAAGCAGACATTTCTTCCATATTTACCCTCCTTCACAACAGTGAACACTGGCCCAATTCCTATAAGTTATGAGTTAGCATTGGTGATAAGGACTCTCAGTATATTCTCATTCAACTTGTAAGTAGTGCGCAGCTCTTTTATAGCCGCAGGCGGAGACTGAAAATTAACCAGATAATACACTCCTTCCTTTTGTTTCTTCATCGGAAACCCCAGTTTTCTTTTTTCCGACCAGATCGCGGATTGGACGATAAGGCCGTTATTTTTTGTCACCGCGTCGTTGATCTGGGAAAAAAGCGCCTTGGAATCTTCTTCGGACAAATCCGGCTTGACGATTATCATTGCCTCATAATTATTCATGTCTACTCCTTAACAATAGTTAACACTGACCCAATTCCTATCTGGGCCAGGTGTTACTCCGATTAGCGCCGGGTGTTAAACAAACTCATAGTTTTAGTTATGCCTGCGCTAGCCCATTCCTGACAACATAGGCAGGCCTGCTGAACGATATCCCCTAGCCCCGCTTTTTCTGTTCTTGAGAAATTCCTTAATACATAATCAGCCGGATCCATTTTACCCGGTGGACGGCCTATACCGATACGCAAACGGCAAAAATCATCTACCTCTAATGCCTCTATAATAGAGGCTAGACCCCGGTGCCCGCCGGATGAACCGCCAGGCCTGATCTTAAGCCTGCCGAAATCCAGGTCTAAATCATCACAAATTACCAATAGGCAGGCCGCAGGTACTTTGTATCTTTTAAAGAGCGCACCCACTGCTTCGCCGGACAAATTCATAAAGGTAGCGGGTATTGCCAAAATCAATTCCTCGCCGTCTATCCTGGTTTTAGCGGTGTAACAAGAAACATACTTATCCCTGGCCAGCTTGATCTTATATACGCGGCATAAGGCCTTTACTACACTTGAGCCGATATTATGCCTGGTGTGCGCATAGAAAATACCGGGATTGCCGAGCCCAACGATTACTTTCATAGAAGAGAACTTATTTTTTCTCCTTCTCTTCTGCCCCCTCAGAG
>JAPLLP010000208.1:6005-7372 GCA_026387515.1 Candidatus Omnitrophota bacterium
TCAGAGCCTTCGGCCGGCACTTCTTTCTTCTCTTTGATAACCTCGGGTTCCTGAGGCACCTCTCCCTCAACTGCCTCGGCTACAACCTCTTCCTTTATGGGAGCGGCCACAGAGAGGATGACCGAATGAGGATCATTAATAACCTTAATATTGGGCGCAACCTGTAAATCTTTTATGTGCACGGAATCGCCTATTTTAAGCGCGCTCACGTCTACCTCAAATTCTTTGGGTATTTCCGTAGGCAGACACTCAACCTCTATCTCCCAGAGTATGTGTTCCAGGGAGCCGCCGTCCTGCTTTACTCCTATGGGTTCACCCTTGGCTACTACCGGCACGTTAACCTTAATAGCCTTGGTAAGCGATATCTCATTAAAATCCACATGCACTATATTGCCGCGCACGGGATGATATTGTATCTCTTTTATGATACAGGACCTTGGTTTGTATCAGCTGGTGCCCGGATATTTTTATCGCCTGAGATTTAGCCCCTTCTCCGTAAATGACCGCGGGTATGAACCCCGCGTCGCGTAAATCGTTAACCTTGCCTCTTCCTGTTTCCTGACGAAATTGCGCATCCAAAAATATCTCTTCCATGCTAATTCCTTTCGCAGCAAGCGAAACACCCGCGCAAATCCTATCTGCGCGGGGTGTCGCAGCCTACACTTGTTATTGATTAGTCAAATAAAGAACTGACGGATTCCTCATGGTGTATGCGTTTAATCGCCTCGCCCAAAAGGTCCGCCACTGATAAAACTTTAAGATACTTGCGTTTCTTATCCTCCGGTAAAGGAATGCTGTCGGTTATCACCAGCTCCTCCAGGTCCTTACACTTGTCCAGGCGTTCAATCGCCGGACCCGATAAAACCCCGTGCGTAATCGCGGCCCTGACCGTAGCCGCGCCTTCCTTTTTCAAGGCAGCCACGGCCTCGATGAGCGAACTACCGGTAGCAATCAGGTCATCGACTATAATGACGTTCTTGCCTTTCACCTCTCCTAATATATACATTACCTCAGTCTTATCCATGGAGTCGCGCCGCTTGTCTATTACGGCCAGATCCGCATCCAGTCTCTTGGCATAAGCCCTGGCCATTTTGATGCTACCCACATCCGGACAAGCCACCACGACATTCTTAAGATTCATCTTGGAAAAATAATCTATAAAGACGCCTACGGCAAAAAGATGGTCTACCGGGATATCAAAAAAACCCTGGATCTGTCCGGCGTGTAAATCCATAGTCAAGACCCGGTTTGTGCCGGCAACAGTCAAGAGATTAGCTACTAATTTCGCGGTAATGGGAACTCGCGGCTGGTCTTTGCGGTCCTGACGGGCATAGCCGAAAAAAGGCATCACCGCGGTGATGCGCGCG
>JAPLLP010000017.1 GCA_026387515.1 Candidatus Omnitrophota bacterium
TCATTCTACTCTCCCGATCTATTGCTTATTATAACATCTCTTACGCCTATAGCCGACTGGCCATCTTGATCCCAAAAATTGACTACCAATTTATATCTGCCGTTTTCGTGTTTTGTAGTGTCAAATATAAAACCAAAACCTACGCTGCTGTTCGCGGCGTTGTCAAAACCTGTTGTCTTATAAATCAACTGGTCATCAAAAAAATATTCCGCAACATACCTTCCCTTTCTAACATTCGAAGGAGCGGGGCTGATATCTAAAAAAATCTGGCCTGATACCTCAATGGGCTTCGGTATCGACCTGGGTGCTTTCATCGCTTGGTCACCAGAACCGGGAAAGATCAAGTTTATAAGAAGCTTGTCCTGGCGCATAGCATCTTCCGCGGCAACAAAGCAAGATATCGACGTAATAAAAAACACCATCATGATAATTTTTTTCACCATATTATGCGCCTCTCTTAATAGCAAATCTCGCTATGCAACATATAAGCTTCAGAATAGTTACCGTCTTTCTCTGCCTGCATCATTACTCTGTAATTATCGTCAATAGCAAGGTTTCCAGCGCTATCCTTCCCATCCCAGATAAATGAATTTGCCCCTTGGACGCAGAGTTGATTCACCAGCAATGCGCGAAACAAAGTGCCGCCAGAACCGTAAATATTTATCGTAACATTAGCGTTTTTAGAAAGATTGAACGAAATTGTGTTCTGTGAAATATTCAAGCTGTACGGATTGTCATATGGGCTAAAACGAACTAAATTTAAGCTCAAATTGCTGATAACGGGCCGACCTCCTGTAACAACGATAGAATTCTCATCCAGCGTATAACCCCAGATAGCGAATGTATATGCCTTCATATCTACGAAGTTGCCGGCTTCGTCCCTGCCATCCCAAAGGACCTGGTGCGATCCGCGCGATACCGGCTCCTGATATTTTATTACTTTTACTGCGGGGCCGCTGAATCTTTGGCTGCGGACTTTAATATTAATCTTCGCAGCCTGCGGCATATTGTAATCCAAAATAGAAAATTGATTCAATAAAGGGTTAAAATTTGTAGCTGAGAAGCTTATACTGTGCGAAATATCTCTGCCGCCTGTACCGCGCGGGTCGTATACTACAATTAGCGAACCGGACATAATGTCTTCAATAATAAAGTAATATGGGCCATCGCGGACAATTTGGCCGGAATCATCTTTGCCGTCCCAGTCCTCTGAATAGGTTCCAGGTGCGCGGCTTTGGTTTGAAATAAGGTTTCGCACTAGGACATTGGCACTATCGTAAATCTTTATACTTAAAATGCTGTCCGTTCCTATCTGATAAATAATAGAGGCTCTCTCGCCCGAATACGGATTAATAGTGTCAGTTGAGATGCGTATATCGGAAATAAATAACATGGACACATTGACGTAAACAGGGTCGCCAGCATTTCCGGCTTCGGCCTTCGCGTTTATCTTAATGGTGTATCTGCCTTCTGGAAGATTGTCGCCTAAATCGCTTTTTCCGTTAAAGATATGACTATGGTTACCGCTTGCGAGAAGCTGATTATTAACAAGTGTGCGGACGATGTTATTTTGCGAGCTATAAACTTCAACCGTAACATATGCA
>JAPLLP010000166.1 GCA_026387515.1 Candidatus Omnitrophota bacterium
ATGCCTCAGGTTGGTAATAGTCGTAATAGCTGACAAAATATTCTACGGCGTTTTGGGGAAAAAATTCTTTGAATTCGGAGTAAAGCTGGGCGGCCAGGGTCTTATTATGCGAGATCACCAAGGTCGGTAGGTTTACATTGGCGATGGCGTTGGCCAGGGTAAAGGTTTTTCCTGAGCCGGTTACGCCAAGGAGGGTTTGGTAATCTTTCCCGGAAAGGATAGACTCCGTTAATTCTTTTATCGCCCTGGGCTGATCGCCGCAAGGCTTATAAGGCATTTTTAGTTTGAATTTTTCCATCCGTTATTTTATATCCAGGCTTATGTCAATGGAGTCTACGGAATGGGTTAAGGCTCCGATAGAGATAATGTCGACGCCGGTTGCGGCTACCTCTTGGATGTTTTCCAGGGTGATGCCCCCTGAGGCTTCTAGTTTAGTGGGAGGGTGGTGGCTTTTAAATTCAGTGTTATTTCGGATTTTAACCGCTTCTTTTATGTCTTCAATCTTCATGTTGTCCAGCATGATTACGTCCGGCTTAAAACTCAACGCATGCTTGAATTCTTCGATATTTTGTACTTCAATTTCGATCTTGAAGCCTTTAGGCACGCTTGGCAGCCGGTCATAACCTTCGGTAACCTTGATATGGTTATCTTTGATCAGAATCATTTCGTCCAGGCCCATTCGGTGGCTATAGCCTCCCCCTATCCTGACGGCGTATTTTTGCAGTTCTCTGAGGCCGGGCATGGTCTTACGCGTATCGGTGATCTTTACTTTATGGGGAGTAGCTGCCTTGACATATTTTCGCGTGGTAGTGGCGATCCCGGATAGCATGCTTAAGAGATTAAGCGCTACCCTCTCCGCAGTCAAGATATGACTGGCGTCTCCTGAGATTTCTGCGATCGTCTTTCCGGATTTTGCGACCTGGCCGTCTTTTACCAAGGCATTAAATGTAACGCCTTTATTATATAGGGTAAAAGCCCTCTCGGCGAGCTTCATCCCGCAGATGATACAATCTTCCTTTGTTACCATGTTTGCTTCTATGTTTTTATCTTTGGGTATAGTTAGCTCTGTGGTGATATCGCCTTTTCCGATATCTTCGATCAGCGCGTGACGGACTACCTCATCTACCTTTTGTTCGGTTAACGCCGGTTCTTTTTCCGAAAGAAAATGGTTATTGGAATGCATCTTTCACCGCCTTTAGTTTTTTTACCAGTTCATCCAGCTCGTTTAATTTCTCCTTTTCTTTTTCCACGATCTCTGCCGGGGCGTTTTTGCTAAAAGCCTTGTTTTCCAATAGCTCCTTTTTACGTTTTATCTCTGCCTCCGCCCGAATTAATTTTTCCTCCGTTTTTTTTCTGTAAGCGTCAATATCGATGATGTTGGAAAGCGGAATAACGATGTGCAGGTATTTTAAGGCCATTACGAATTGTCCTGCTTGTCGGGTATAAGTTTCTTTGAACTCCAGGGTTTGGGCCTTGGACAGGCTTTTTATAATAGTGGCGCAGGACCCTAATAGCTCTTTTTCCTTTTTGCGCGGGGCATAGATGCATACGGGTATATCATCCTGTAGAGGAATATCCAGTTCCGATCGCATATTGCGAATGGCAGTGATTACCTCAAAAACCGATTCCATAGATTTTTCATGTTTTTTTTCTATAATCTCTTCCTGCAGATGCGGCCAAGGCTGGATCATGATCGAGGACTGTCCCCTAACTTTCTGCCAGATCTCTTCAGTTACAAAAGGCATAAACGGGTGTAAGATTCTCATGAATTTTTCCAGTATTTTATACATCACAACCTGATTCTGTGGTTTTTTTATATCGGTTTTAATTATCTCTAGGTACCAGTCGCAGAATTC
>JAPLLP010000136.1 GCA_026387515.1 Candidatus Omnitrophota bacterium
ACAGGTAGTCCAGGAAGGTGAAAAGATATTCCAGAGAATAACGGTGAAAGCGGTGCGTAATGAAGCGATCCGCATTGAAAAAGTCGTAGGCATTATAACCACCCGGGATCAGGGGTTATTGACCGGGGATGCGGTTGCTAGTGAGGCAGTGGATAGGGCCTTGAATGCGCCTAATTTTGATTTATTGTTTGATGAACATGTGCAGGCCTGGCAACGGCTATGGGATACTTCCTATGTAGAGATCGAAGGCGACAAACAGATTCAGGAAGCAGCGAATTATTGTTTATTTTCTTTATTACAGGTAGCGCGACCGGAAGAAAAACTTGCCAATATAGGTGCCCGGGTGTTTGGTGAGCATTACAAGGGGCATGCCTTTTGGGATACTGAGATTTATATGCTGCCGTTTTTCACCTATACTCAGCCTCAGACTGCTAAAGCGTTGTTGATGTATCGTTATTGTTCTTTGAGCGGTGCGCGCAAGCGCGCACAGGAGGAAGGATTTGTCGGAGCGCGTTTTCCGTGGCGAAGTGGTATGGTGCGTCAGGTTATACATAGCGTTAATACTTCCGGTTCTGTGGAAGCTACATATCAGGGTGGCGAAGAACTGACTACACCGAAGATATGGGATTTTGAGACGGGGCCGATTCCCGGAGAGAATCTTTTAGGAAGATTTGAAATGCATGTGAATTGGGCCGTTGTCGCGGCAGTAAAGAGATACTATGAAGCAACAGGCGACCGCGAATTTCTCGAGGATTACGGCGTAGAATTAATGCTTGAAATCGCACGTTTTGCCACCAGCCCTAAGTATGCTGTATGGAATAATGCGTGCGGGACCTATGATACGCGTACTATTGGCCCTAACGAGTGGGGAGACCGCGAGATAGACGATAATTCTCCAGGTGTTTTGAACAATGCCTATAACAATGTGATGACCGCATTCACTATTTATACAGCCATTGAATATACCCAAATGCTCCCGGCAGAAAAGAGAAGATGCGTTCTTAGTAAAATAGGTATGACAGAAGGAGAATATCTGGAGTTTGTAAAAAAGGGACGTGATGTTATTACAAAGATCTGTATTCCTTACGATCCGCAGGCAAAAATTATACACGAATCAGCACATTTTCCGGACCGTCAGCCAATAGATGGATTATTGAATCCCAGAATTCCTTGGTATGACAACAAGATTAAAAATGAGGTGCTCATGCACTTGCAGGGCGCATCGGCATCTAGATTCCAGGTCGTAAGGCAGCCGGATACAATGTTGTTATTTGTGCTCCGGGAGATCTTCCCCACCGGCTTTATAGAGACAATGCAGCAGCGTTTAGGGGCGAATATTTTTGATAACGAGCATCTAGAGGTAAATCGCCAATTCTATTCGCCTAAGACTTCCGGTGAATCTTCGTTAGTGTTCACCGCGCTTTCGATATATGAGCTCTTGTCTTATCATCGCCGCAGGGCTACCGAGGCCTTTATGACCGGGGTGCGGATTATGGGAGAAACAAGCAGACAAAAAGTGGGCCGCCAAGGAGTTGCTACTGCTAATAACGGCGGTATCTTCTATGCTCTGGTAAGAGGATTCGCCGGCCTTGAGATTTCTGAGAAGGGAGTAATGCTGTGTCCAGTTCTCCCTTCGGAAATTAAAAGTCTACGTTTCAAAACGCATTACCGTGGTTTGCTTATTGAATTTAATAGTTCAGCAGATAGAGTTATAGTAAAGCCCCGGGCACTTGCAGGCAACACAGAGGTGCCTCGTTCTATGTCTATTATTATTTGCGGGCAGAGCTTCGAGGTTCAGGTAGGGCAGGAGAATAGTTTTCCGCTTGTTCTTCAGGCAAAATTACCCATCGAGCCTGATCCACAAGAACTTGATGCTAGATTTAATCAACTTTTAGGTGTTATGAGGAGTGCGAAGGATCCTTCAATATTAGGAGAGTCTCAGCGGGCTATCCTCAGCGAAGGTGTTAAAATTCTCAGACAGCATCAAGGCTATATTGCATCTTGCCATTGGTACGTGTATGAGGCGTTGTGTTTGATGCTTGAAAGGCACCTTGTCCCCTGGCTTACGCAGGACAGAGATTATAATGCCGGATTTGTGACAATGGCAGTTGATCTCTGCGACGCGCTCAATAGAAATCATCGCGACCTTGGTTGTCTTAATAATGTTGCAGATGTATTTAGACGCGAGAGGGAATACGAAAAAAGCCTAATGCTTTTGAGGGTGGTTTTGGCGATTGATGCCAGGAATACAGATACGCGTAATATCATGGCACAGGTTTACCTGTTGCAAGGGAAGCGCGAAAAGGCCCAACAGATGTATCATGAGGTTCTTGCTATTGACCCTAATAATGTCCGCGCCCAGACAGGCCTTGCTAATATTGTGGAGAGCGAGGATATGTCGCGACCCTTACCAGGAAAAGATCCTATTTCAAGTGAAAATATAAATTTAGAGATTGAGCGGCTAGGGGGGATAGATAATCCTATCTTTACAGTAATAAAACTTGATTCAGAGGAAGTGCAGCGTGCATTACAGGAGCTACGAATTATTATGGACCGGGAGCTAACAGAGTTCTTGGAATATTTGGCAAAAGCGGGGTTAATCCGTGCCGGCCCGGTAGATTTCTTAGCAGGCGTTTATATTGATGAGAGAAATAGAAAGTATATTGTTCTTTCCAATAACTGTGGACCGCGATATGCAATACCCGTAGAAAGAGCTGCAAGTATATTACAGGTTGTTGGGGCAGCCCTGCAGCGTAAAAAAAATGAACAAAGACTAAAAGATTATCTTGCCAGAGCTACCGTTAGGTATAGTCCAGGTTCACTACATATGTTATCGGTCCAGGCCGATACGCTTACCAGCCAGCAGATGCGTGCTATTTGCCAAGAGAAATTTCCTCAGACGACGAGTGCATTATCTCATTCAAGGCAACCCATAGAAAAAGAGTTGACTTCTTTGGTGATTATTAATGCCAGGCTTCATCCTTCCTTTCGAGCAATTGCAGAGGAGATTAGCATTCTAAGAAGCTTGGGAGTGCGTAAGGTTCTTGTATTAGGGGCATACAGGGAAAGTAAGATGAGCGAGAGATTTGGCAAGGGAGATTGTGATGTACGTTTTGGAGA
>JAPLLP010000338.1 GCA_026387515.1 Candidatus Omnitrophota bacterium
CTAGTGATAGTCGTATCTTATGAGCCGCAGTTATTCAAAAGGCCGAAAAGTATCTTTCTCTTGCTCTGCTTTTTTCTTCTGGGCATCTCGATCTATCTTTATATCCCTTTAAGGGCCCACTTTGACCCGGTTCTTAATTGGGGAAAGGTGCATGATATAAAAAGTTTTGTCGGTTATCTCCTGCGCAGCCAGTACCGGGGAGATACTGTCCCTTCTAATTACTCGCCGTGGGACGTATTTAGTTTTTATCGGATAAAATTCTCCCAACCCGGGAAATTAGCGCATTTTTTGACCGATGATTTCGGCCTGATCTGGCTGGTCGCATTTTTAGGGATTGTGCCGCTGGCGCTTAAGGCTAAACGATATTTATTGGCTATCCTGGCTATAGTCCTTATGGGGATATTAAAGGTCTGGCCGCCGCTGTCAACGGATGCCAAGATGCTTGATATCGGAAGGGTATATCTTGTTTTCGGATACTTAGGCCTGGCGATATTAATGGGGATGGGGTTTTTTTACCTGTTGGAGATTGTTCAACGCAAAGCCGCAAAGCCTTTTTATCTCCTCTTCGCGATTATTATTTCTTTTTCCGGATGCGTTCCGTTATGGCTCAATTTCAGTAAAAACGACTTAAGCAATAATTTCGTGGCCTATAATTATGGCAGAAATGTTTTGTCCACCCTGGATAGGAACGCCGTGCTACTGGCCAGCGGGGATAATGACGACTTTATACTGGTTTACTTGACCCAAGTCGAGAAAATCAGGCCGGATGTGGTTATCTATGATGATCTCTCCGGAGACGTCTTTAAGCGTACCCCTTTTGCCGCTTCCGGTCTAGGCGAGGGCAGGCAGGATGAGGTATTGAGCGCTTTATTAAAGAAAAACAATAACCCGTTGTATATGACTTTTGCCCATCCTTTTGTGGCTAATACCTGGTATAATCTAGACCTGGTAGGAGTGGTGTATAAAGTATTACAGGAAAACGAAAGGGTGCCTCTGGAGGTTAAACAGCGTGCCTGGTCAGGCTATGATACGGCAGGAGTTTTTGACAGCAGGGCAGAAGAGATCAGCGAGTATTTCATGAGAATGCTTATTTCGGCGTATTATATCCAATACGGGGATTATCTTTTGTCAAGAGATGATCCGCTGGGTTTTAGTTTTCACGAGGAAGGGCTTAAGCTATCCCGATACTCAGGTAGTTTTCTGCAGCGCCTAGTTTCGTTTTATATCAGGCACGGCATGCTCAGGCAGGCGGAGTATGTTTCTAAGGAAGTCTCTAAAGCTTATCCTGATAACGCGGATATATTTTATAACCTCGGGGTATATTATGGTCGCTCGGGAAGATATGAGAGGGCTATTGCCAGCTGGGAAAAGGCTATAAAGATAAAGCCTGATTTTAAAAAAGCAAAAGAGGATTTAGAGACTGCTAAGCAGCTTATCCGTGACGCCAACCTTAAGGCAGATAGGAATGTCCAAAAATAACCCTTTATGCCGCATTTTATTGGGTTTTTTCATTTTCTCGTATATTTTTTATTTTTGCCGGATCAATTTTTCAAGATTCTACTCATACGGATATTATGATTTTGATCTGGCGGTCCATGACCTGACGGTCTGGAATATTTTGCACGGCTCGATCTTCAATTCCATCCTGGGGGTGCCGTTTCTCGGGCACCATCTGCAGTTAATCCTCTTTTTTATCGCTCCGGTATATCTAATATTTGATCATCCCTTAGTGTTGCCGTTTTTGCAAACCCTGGCCTTAGGCTTGGCAGTGATCCCTCTCTATGCCTTGGCAGAAGATCTATTGGGCGCTAATTGGGGATTGATCATCGGCATAATCTATCTTTTTTATCCCGGAGGAGGGTGGTTAAACCTCTATGAATTTCATCCCACGGCCTTTGCCACGCTTTTCCTTATTTTGACCTTCTACTATTATGAAAAGGGGCGTTACAAAAATTATATGTTTTTCGCGCTTTTGTCTTGCATCTGCCAGGAGAATATTTCGCTTGCGCTGGCCATGTTTGGGGTGCTGGCCATATTTAACCGCAGGTCGTTAAAGTGGACGCTGGCGCCCATATTGCTCGGGATAATATACTTTTTAGCGGCCCTTAGGGTTATGGAATACTTTAATAATAATACTATTCAGTTCATGGGCATATACAGGCATTTGGGAGGCACGGCCAGCCAGATAGCGGTTAATTTCTTGATTCATCCCGTGATAATACTAAAGATCCTTTCCCGCCGGGAATGCCTGGAATTCATATTTAATATTTTTCTCCCGCTTTCTTTTCTTCCCTTTTTAAACCCCTTGAGATTGATTCCTGCCTTGCCGTTCTTTCTGCAGCATATGCTTTCCGCGAGGCAGGCAGACCTGAATATTTCTTTGCATTATGCGGCAGAATTTATTCCGTTTGTTTTTGTGAGTTTTATCTACGCGATCAAGTCCGTAATGAACCGTTTGAATAAGAATAGAATAAAGGCGAATATTATAAAAATAATTTTGATCTCGGTATTGTTTTGGAGCAATATATTCTATCTTGGGCCGCATTTTAGCTTTTTTTCAAAACTCTCCGGGATTTATAAGAAAGATTATCTTGATTTCCTCAAGGATGGCTTGGTGGCAAAAATCCCTTCCGCGGCTTCTGTAGTCGCTACTCCGGAGCTCTTATCTCACCTCTCGCACCGTAAGAATTTGTATTCTTTCCACCATATCTATACGGGATTTTATACCCTTTCCAATAGAAAATACGTATTGCCAAAAGATGCGCAATATGCGTTAATAGACTTTAATGATAACATTACCTTTGAGGTTCAAGGGTATTATGATCCTGATCGGTACAAGAATATCCAGAAATTCCTGGTTCACGGAGATTGGGGGGTTGAGGATTTTGCGGAATCGTTGGTTTTGCTGACTAAGGCCAGGGCTTCAAGATACACTGTTTCCCGGCCCATAGAAAAGTCCGAAGCACAGATCAAAAACAAGACAGATATCCGGGTTGAAGGCCTGGTTAAGCTATTAGGTTATAACCTGGTAGATGTGCAAGGAAAGCCTTCGCTGTCACTGACTTTTTATTGGGAGTGCCTGGGTGCCGTAGGCACAGAGGTGGATATTTTTCTGGATGTAGTTGATTCTAATAACCGCGTTGTAATGCGCAAGATCCATCCGATATGCTATAGGATCTATCCCACCAATAGTTGGCAGAAGGGCCAGTTCTTTGAGGATGAATGCCGGATCATCATTCCGGCTGAGGGAAGTTATATATTAAAACTGGGTTTTTTTGAGCATGTAAGTAAAAGGATCCTCAGGATAAAAGGCTGCAAGGATCCCTGGGGCGCTATGTTTCTGATGAACATTAGGTAAACAAATATGGAAAATTCTATTATTATCCACGGGGCCAAGGTGCACAATCTTAAACATATAGACCTTACGCTTCCCCGCAACAAACTGATCGTTGTAACCGGATTATCCGGCTCGGGTAAATCCAGCCTGGCTTTTGATACCATATATGCCGAGGGTCAGCGCAGGTACGTGGAGAGCCTTTCCGCGTATGCCCGTCAATTCCTGGAACAGCTGCAGAAGCCGGATGTGGAATACATCGAAGGTTTGTCTCCGGCGATCGCCATAGAGCAGAGGACCGCAGGAGGTAACCCCCGTTCAACCGTGGCCACGCAGACTGAAATATATGATTATCTACGCTTGATCTTTGCGCGCATCGGAAAAGTATTTTGCTACCAGTGCGGCAATCCCATAGAAAGGCAGAGTTCCCAGGAGATAGTGGAAAGGATCCTGTCTTTTCCTAAGGAGGAAGATATTCAGGTCCTGGCTCCCATGATCAGGGGTAAAAAAGGCGAATACCGGGATATCTCAAGCCAGGTGCAGAAGGCGGGTTTTACCCGCATCAGGGTCGATGGCAAGGTGTTTGAGCTGCCGGCAAAGATAAAACTGGCTAAATATAAGGTTCACAATATTGAGATAGTAGTAGATAGGTTAATTATTAAGCCTAAGGTAGCACCCAACCCTATCGGAGGGGTTGGTGTGCTGCCTTCTGCAGCAAAGGCAAGACTCACGGATTCCCTGGAGACAGCCTTGAAAGTCGGTAAGGGTATAGTTATAGTAAAGAGGCCTTCGCTTGAGATGGTTTTTAGCGAACAATATGCCTGCGCAAAATGCGGTATTAATTATCTGGAGGTTGAGCCCAGGGTTTTTTCTTTTAATTCTCCGTACGGGGCCTGTCCTGCCTGTAATGGCCTGGGTACAAAGCTTGAATTCGATGCCGATCTGATCGTGCCGGATAAGGCCAAATCCATAAACCAGGGGGCGATCGAGGCCTGGAAACGGGGAGGTAAGGGGTATATACTTTATTACCGTTGGCTCCTGCGTGAACTGGCCAATGAACTGCCGTTTGATTTGGATGCGCCGTTTAATCACCTGGGCCATTCTATCCAGAAGGCAATACTTTATGGTTCTGGCGTTCTGGTCAATGATAAGCCTTTTGAAGGGGTGATCCCGCATCTGGAGCGCCTTTTCCGTCAGACCAAAAGTGATTATCTCAAGGAAGAGATATCGCGTTTCATGTCCAGCCTCGCCTGTCCGGTTTGCCAGGGTGCCAGGCTTAAAAAAGAGAGCCTGAGCGTCAGGATCAGCGGAAAAAATATCTGGGAAATAGTTAAATTTTCTATAAAAGAGGCTAAAGATTTTTTTACCGGGCTTGAGTTGACCCCGCGGGAAAAATTGATCGCCCACCAGGTATTAAAAGAGATCATTCAAAAACTGCAGTTTTGTATCGATGTGGGCCTTGAATACCTTACGCTTGATCGAAGAAGCTCTACGCTTTCAGGAGGCGAGGCCCAGCGTATCAGGCTGGCTACGCAGGTAGGTTCCGGGTTAGTGGGTGTTTTATATGTTTTGGATGAGCCTAGTATCGGCCTGCATCAAAGGGATAATGCTAAACTTATCTCTACGCTTAAGGCCTTGCGGGATTTGGGTAATACCTTGATCGTGGTCGAGCATGACGAATATGCGATACGCGCCGCGGATTATATCGTGGACCTGGGGCCCGGTGCCGGCAGGCACGGAGGAGAAGTTGTTTTTGCCGGACCGAGCGAAGAATTATTAGGGTCGAAGGATTCTCTCACCGCGCAATACCTGAGGCGGCAGCTTAAGGTGTGCGCGCTGCCTGAGCGCAGGCCATATGACAAAGCCAGGTCTTTGCAAGTGATCGGGGCCAGAGAGCACAATCTTAAAAACATAAATGTTACCTTCCCTTTAGGCAATTTTATCTGCGTTACGGGAGTTTCCGGTTCGGGGAAATCTACGCTCATCGATGAGATACTTTATCGGGCGCTGGCGCAGGAATTTTATAAGGCCAAGGAAAAACCCGGCCTGCATAAGAAAATTACCGGGATGGGGCTTATTGACAAGGTGATCGTAGTAGATCAGGCTCCCATAGGAAGGACGCCGCGTTCAAACCCGGCTACCTATACAGGCGTTTTCGGCTATATCCGGGATATCTATAGTCACCTGCCTGAAGCCCGCCTGCGCGGATATAAGCCGGGTAGGTTCTCTTTTAATGTCAAGGGCGGCCGCTGCGAGGCCTGTCAAGGCGACGGTATTAAAAAGATTGAGATGCATTTTCTGGCAGACATCTATGTTAAGTGTGATATTTGTAAGGGCAGGCGTTTTAATGAGGCTACCTTAGAGGTAAAATATAAGGGTAGGTCTATCGCCGAAGTCTTGGAGATGACCGTGGAAGAGGCTACGGAGCTTTTCAATAATGTACCGCGCATCCGCAATATACTTACCTATCTGTATGACGTAGGGTTAGGCTATATTCAGCTTGGCCAGTTCGCCACTACCCTTTCCGGAGGCGAGGCTCAACGTATCAAA
>JAPLLP010000114.1 GCA_026387515.1 Candidatus Omnitrophota bacterium
GAGAACCCGGGTATGTACACAATAGATAAATATACGGCAGAGCCGGTCAAGCATTTTCCCACAGAGGTCAAAGTTTATAACCACGCACTTACAAATCTTAGCGAGGTATTGCCGTTGTCCTCCGGGCAGAGATGGAAGACATTCACTATATCCGACCTGGCCCAGATGGCGGATCACTTTGCTTATTCGACTTTGGATTTTGATTTTGTCGGGCATTATAAAGGGGGAGAATTTGTAGAGCGGTATGGCGCTTTTGAATCACGCCACAAAAACGAATCCGGGGTATGGGAATTTACTAATATAGCCCGAGGAGACTATCTCTTGACTATTATCGGGGATGAAGGTACGCAGTTCTCGGGAAACGAAAAGCTGCAGGTATCGATAAAGATCGGCAGCCAGGAAGATTTTACTAACACGGCAACGATTTTCTTTACCCCGCAGGGGCTTATATTTTACGGTAAAGTCGAATTCCTGAAAGATACTGATTTGGCAATAAAGTTAATTAATAATGATGAAGAGAAGATAGCCATAAAATCGATACGCCTGGAGCCGGTTTTTATTACTCCGGGGCGCATAAATGTGAATACCGCCAAGTCCGAAGTATTACATAGTATTCTGTCTTCAGATTCATTGGTGCAGACAGCGATTAAAAACAGACCCTTAGGCGCTAAGGATAGCCGCAGGCTAGGTGTAGGGGATCTATTCCTTCTGGACCCAAGTTTTTTGGCCTTTCACAATTATTTAACCGTGAAATCAGATATCTACGAAATAAGCTCCCGGGGTGAGTATCATCCTATCGATAAGACATTGGCGACCCTGAATATTCGCTCAGTAATTGAGCGTGGCGAATAACTCTCCTTTTTATCAGATTCATAACTTATTGATAATAAAAAGGTTTCATTCCTAAAATATTAAACAAGTATTTCTAAATACAAGGGCGATTCCTCTGATAATGGCTGGAGTCGTCCTTTTTGTTTCTCTGTCAATTGATAAAGGTCAGTTTTTTAGTGGTAACGCAGGTAGAGCGGTTAGGGGAAAAGAGAGATAAGTAGCTGGTAATCGCAGGTGTTTTAATCTGAATATTTGCTACGAGTTAGGAAATGCGAAGATAGGAAAAATTTGCGCTAAATAATCTTAAAAAAAAGCTTGACAAATCGTAAAAAACTACATATGATAGTGTCACTTCGTATCAAATATATTCAAACCATATCAAATAGGTTATAAGAGGCTTAAGGCATGCAAGATATTACGGAATATTTTCTAAAGGAGGTTCAGATGTCAAAGGCATACCTGTCTACACAGGAGGTCGCTAAGGTCCTGGGGATATCCAAGCAGACCCTCCTGCGCTACGAAAAACGAAAAATTTTCCCCAAACCGAAACGCAATCTCATCAACAAGCGCAGAGAGTATTCCATCCAGGATATAGAAAAATTAAAAACCTTAATAGGGAGGAGATAATTACTTAAGATGGGATTCCTCGGGCAGAAAAGATTAATGTGCCTGGATATCGATGATTCTTTCATCGTGGCCAGGGAATTGACAAAAAGGGGAGGGCGAATCTTCCTAGGGCGCCACTCTACCGTATCCAATTTAGGCGAACTGGTTAAGGATCCATCGCTGAAATTTAAAGATATAGGCGTGGTCATTAACGCTTCGACCCAGATGGTATTCTTCAGGAATTTCGCGATCACAGCGGCTTTATCCAAATTGTTGAAATTAAAAAATAAAAATTCCCGGGAAAAGGAATTGCTGACTTTTATTGCGCGGCAGAACCTGCCCATAAAACTAGACGAGTGTTACTGGTCTATGTTTATTTTAAATGATAGCCTGAATCTCGTAGGCGCGAGAAAAGAGATAATCGAAAGATTAATCGGAACAGTGGAAAGCCTAGGGCTTAGGGTTGTAGGCGTTATCCCTTCGGTTGTGTCTTTATACAATGCCTTTATTTATACTTACCCCAAGATCAAGAACCGTTTTGCGCTTTTAAATATCAGAAATTCTGCGAGCGATATGGTTGTTTATGAGGCTAAGCGTTTATGGATCAATCCTATTTCTATTGGCGCTCATGCCTTAAAGCAGGATGAGTCTGCAAGCGATAGATTTTCCCTGGAAATTCAGCGCGCGTTTAATTCTTATTATTTGCAGAATAACGTAAAGGATAAGAGCGCCCTTCCCTTTTATCTAAGCGGACAAGATCTGTTTTCGAGCCTTGCCTTTTCTTTGAAAAAGGTCTTAGGAGATGTCGAACTGATAGAGTTTGAGCCCTTTAAAAACGTGGTGTTCCCGAAAGATTCCAAAGTTAATCGTCAGGTGAGCACATTAAGCCTGGGATTAGGCATCACCTATTTCAGGATGGCTCAAGCGATAAATGTAAACCTTATACGTGAAAAGCTGCTTGCCTTGCAGCGTTTTAATCAGATTAAATTCTTTAAGAAGATATCTATCCCGCTTATGTTCGTCAGCGCATTAATATTGCTCTTTGTCAATATTTCCCTTATCAAAAAGGTTAAGGAGCAATATCTATTATACAAAAAAAGCAGGTTATTTGTTTCGAGTATGTTGCCGGAGCTAAAATTGCTTAAGTCCGCCAAGGAAAAATATCAGAAACC
>JAPLLP010000081.1 GCA_026387515.1 Candidatus Omnitrophota bacterium
GCACTTTCGACATCACCAAAATAAGGAAATTAAGAGGATGAGCATCTTTTCATTATTTGTGGTTATACCCCTGGCTAGCGCTTTTATTATCGCCTTGATCGCGGGCAGGCTCAAAAACATAGGGAACTTTATTTTTTGCTCTACCACCCTTATCCTTTGCGTATTATCACTAAGCGCGGTGAGGTTGGTAAACATATATAAAGTTATCGTATTCAAAATAGGAGGGTGGTTGCCGCCGGTAGGTATCTCTATGGTTGCCGATGGCCTGGCGGTCTTGATGCTGGTGACCGTGGCTTTGGTAGCTATGTTGGTATCGTTTTACGCGGTTCGCTATATTCAAAAATATACTGATACCTGGAAATTCCATGCGCTCTTTATGCTTATGCTGGCGGGGATAAACGGCGTGATTCTAAGCGGCGACCTTTTTAATCTGTATGTATTTTTGGAGCTGGCTTCGATATCTGCCTATGTTTTGGTTGCTTTTGGGGTTGAGCCTGAAGGTTTGGAGGCGGCATTTAGATACGCGGTCATGGGATCGCTAGGTTCCATTTTTGTGCTTTTGGGCATAGCTTTACTCTACGGGTATTGCTCTACGCTGAATATGGCGGATATTTCTTTAGTCCTTTCCAATAACCCCAGGGGTGTACTTATAGGATTCGTATCAGTGTTATTTTTGGCAGGTTTTGGTTTGAAGGCGGCGCTGGTGCCTTTTCATGCCTGGCTACCGGATGCGCATTCTTCCGCGCCAAGCCCGGTTTCCGCCATGCTTTCGGGAGTACTGATCAAGGCCCTGGGGATCTATGCCATAGCCAGGATCTTCTTTAATGTGCTGGGCGTATCCGGGAAGATGCTCTTTGTGTTGATGATATTAGGGACTATTTCTATGGTGGTGGGAGCTCTTATGGCGATGTCACAATCCGATTTAAAAAGGATGTTCGCCTATTCTTCGATCAGTCAGATAGGATATATTGCCCTGGCTTTGGGAGTGGGTACGCCCCTGGCAATCTTCGGCGGGCTATTCCATTTATTTAATCACGCAGTTTTTAAGTCTCTATTATTTTTGAATGCCGGTTCCATTGAACATGCCACCGGCACGCGCAATTTGAAAAAGCTAGGAGGACTTGCGGGCGAGATGCCCGTAGAAGGGGTTACCAGCCTAGTGGGTTCAATGAGTATATCCGGTATACCGCCTTTAGGCGGATTCTGGAGCAAGTTGATCATTATTATTGCCGTAGCGCAGGCCGGCTATACAGGTTTTGCCGCAATAGCGGTAGTGGTGAGTATTATTACCCTGGCGTATTATCTGGAATTCCAGACCTTTGCTTTCTTTGGGAAATTAGATGAAAGGATGCAACAGTTAATAAAAGTTCCTCTAGCCATGAAGTTGTCCGTGATATCTTTAGCGGGGATATGCGTGTTTTCCGGTTTATTGCTCCTGCCGTATTTCAGGCCATTTTTGCAGTCGGCTGCCAATGTACTGGTTTCAGGCTCCGGATATAAGGACGCGGTTTTTGCGGCGATAAGATGGTAAAGACAAGAATTATTATATTTGTGCTGGCATTATTGATATGGCTCTCTTTGCATTGGTCGATAGATGCCGGGTATGTCTATAGCGGGATCGCTATAGGATTATTGATCTCTTTTTTGACCGGTGATTTATTTAAGAAAGACTCCCGGGTATTTAAAAATACTAAACGTTACCTGTGGTTCCTTTATTACGTGCCCTTTTTTATCTGGGAATGCCTAAAGGCTAATCTTGACGGCGTATACCGGGTAGCGCATCCGGATCTACCTATGCGGCCGGGGATCGTCAAGGTTAAAACCACCCTTAAGTCAGATGCGGGATTGACTTTTTTAGCTAACTCATTGACCTTGAGGCCCGGGACAATGACCGTAGATATAGATAAGGAGAATGGTTTTTTATATGTGCATTGGGTCCAGGTTAAGGATCAGGATATTGATAAAGCCACGGCGCTTCTTGTGCAGAAATTCGAATGCATCTTAAAGAGGATTTTTGAATAGATGAGAAGATTGAGATGGTTCTTGGGGTTAGTCGGGATAATCGTTACTGTTTGCGCGATTTTCTTTTTGCCCTTGCCTTCTCTGTTGGAGTGGCAGTCACTGTTTTTAAAAAGGGCGTTTTTCGTGCTTATGCTGAGCGGGGTTTTTTCCCTGTGGCGTATTGTGATGGGGCCGACGCCTGTTGACCGGGCGGCCGCCCTGGATATCCTGGGTATACTTATCTTGGGATTCTGCGCGATATTGGGGATTTCTACAGGCAGGGATTGGTATATTGACATCGGTATTGCCTGGGCCTTACAGAGTTTTATCTCTATACTTGCCTTAGGTAAATACCTGGAGGGTAGGCAGTTCGATGAATGAGATAATCGCCTATATTTTTATCACCATCGGCCTGGTATTTGATTTTTTTTGGTGCTTGGGCCTGGTGCGCTTCCCCGATATCTACAATAGGCTGCATTCTTCCATCAAGTGTGTCACCTTGGGGACATCAAGCATATTATTCGGCTTATTTTTATATAAGGGTTTTAGCCCGGCCGGTATCAAGGCCATTTTGTGCATACTATTTTTGGTCTTGACTGCTCCGGTATCCGCGCATGTCCTGGCACGCAGCGCGCACAAATCCGGGGTTAAGCTTTGGGAAAAGTCGGTGTGCGATAAATACGCTGAAGATGAGATATCCTAAATTAAGAGAACTTAAGGAGGCGGTGAAGGCGCTGATCAAAGGCCCTTATACCTCAAAATATCCTTTCCTGCCCCATGAGCCTTATGAACGATTCCGCGGCCGGCCGTATTTTCATGAGCAAGATTGTATTGGTTGCGCTGCCTGCGCGCAGGTATGTCCTCCCGGGGCCATAGAATTTAAGGATGAGGTAATCAATAGTAAGGCCAAAAGGAGACTGGTGGTGCATTGGGATATTTGCATCTTCTGCGGTCAGTGCCAGGCGAATTGTCCTACCGCTAAAGGTATTGTTCTTTCCCGGGAGTTTGATTTTGCTACTACCGAAAATAGGGATGCGCTTAAACAGGATATAGAGAAAGAGCTTCTTACTTGTGACTGTTGCGGCGAGACAATCGTGCCTCTTGATCAATATACGTGGGTGGTTAAGAAACTGGGCCCCTTGTGTTTCTCTAACGCCTCGCTTATCCTTCTTTATACCAGGATGCTTGGTTTGGCTCTCAAAGAATATTATCAACCGAAAGAGGCATTGGATTTATTACGCTCCGACCGGATCAAGATACTTTGTCCTCGTTGTCGGAGACAGGCAGTAATTAAATCGTAGCAGGAGCACAGGAAGGCGGTATATCTATGAAAAGCTTAGAAGTTATCAATCTGGATAAGCTGATTAAAGAGAAATTCATTGAATTAGATTTAGAAGGCAACACCAAGAATGAGGTTATCGCGGGATTAGCCGAAGTGGCGGCACGTTCCCCCAAACTTACTAATAAAAAGGCCTTTTACAAGACCATGCTTGAAAGGGAGGAACTTGGGTCTACTGGTATAGGTAATGGGGTAGCTATACCGCATGTGAAATCCAAGGTGGTGCGTGGGTTCATTTTGATTTTTGCGCGCCATAATTCCGGCATTGATTTCGGGGCCCTTGATGGTGAGAAAACCTTTCTATTTTTTGCCCTGGCTTCGCCTCCGGATAAAGTGGGGATTCACCTTAAGGTATTGGCAGAGATATCCCGCCTGGTCAAGGATAAATTTATAGTTGAACGGTTGAAAAAAGCCAAAGATAAGAAGGAGATCTTAAAGCTGCTTTCTAGCTATAAGAAAGAAGCTTAATGCACCCCGGCTTATAGGAATGCCTGCACCTTGTTCTATTTGATGGCAAGTGCGCCCTTCTTAGGGCGGGTGCTCCGCTTTCTGCGGAGTGTTTTTTGTTTGACATTTAGAGATTGCATATTAAAATGGATAAATAAACACCCGGCCCAAATAGGAATTGGGCCGGTGTTTCATCTTCTGTTGTAACACTCCGCGCTAATCGGCTACCTGGCCCAGATAGGATTTGGGCCAGTGTTCGCCGCAGCGAAAATTGCGCGGGTGTTTCATCTTCTATGAAAGGAGGAGAGATGCGTAGATTTTTAGTGTTATCTGTCATGGTAATATTTGCGCTTTGTGCCTTTGGTTGCAGCAAGAAGCAGCCTGCGATGGAGGAGGGCCAGGAGTCGATGTCAACGTCTAGTCTGCCTTCAGATACTAGTGCCTCGATGCAGCAGGGCGGAGTCACAACTCAGACAACGGCAACCGAAGCCCCCGGCACCGCCGCTACGGCGATGACCGAAACCAAGACTGAACCGCCGCTTCCGCCATCAGGCCCATTTAAGCCTGCTGTCCAGGAAATTCAGACCGCGCTTAAGAATGCCGGCTTCTATACCGGGGAAGTCGATGGAAAACTGGGGCCAAAAACCAAGAAGGCCATAGAGGAGTTTCAGGCTGCCCATAACCTTAAGGCAGACGGAAAAGTAGGCTCTCAGACCTGGGCTGTGCTGCAGGGATCTTTAAATACGTCGCCTGCTGCGAAGGAAACCAAGAAGGGCAAAAAAAGATAATCGTTTTGGCCCTTGAAAAAAAAGTTTTTTTGTGGCATACTTTTTATAGCCGATAAAGGTACTCCCCGTTAGAAATAACCGGGATACCGAGTAGAGCCCCGTCTCTACGAGGCAACACCGCCGAAAGGCGGATGACGCAAAGCCTCAGGCCTAAACCCCGGCGCAAGCCCGGGCATGGCAGCTGGGTTGCCGAATACAAAAAGGCAGAAGGCGATTACCGCCTATCCTTTATCGGCTACGCATATAAAATCCCAACATTTTTGTTGGGATTTTTTTTGCCGCAAAAGGCGGCACACCGGTCGATCCGATAAGGCCGGGTGAGCAATAGCGAACAATCCTTTATTCTCTGGAGATTTTTTTATCTGATGTTATAATATCACCTGTATGATTACTTTTCCTAAGGATTTCTTATGGGGAGCGGCGACTTCCGCCTACCAGGTAGAAGGCAATAATACAGCGAGTGACTGGTGGGGGTGGGAGAAGCGGGTGGGCTTAAAGGAGCAATGCGGTGAAGCCTGCCGCCATTACGAGTTATATAGACAAGATTTTGACCTGGCCAAATCCCTTGGCCGAGCGAGATCTTAAGCATTATCTAGAAGTGATCCTGGCTTTGCGCGAGCGAGGTTTAGAACCCGTCGTAACACTCCACCATTTCACTAATCCCCTATGGTTTGCCTTAAAATCCGGATGGCAGAATAAGGAGTCTGTCGGTTTTTTCTTGTCTTTTGTGGAGCGTTTGGTCGAGCATTTATGTCCTTACGTGCGTTTCTGGGTGACTATAAATGAACCGATGGTCTATGTATATCATGCTTACGCATTGGGTATCTGGCCGCCACAGGAACGTTCGCTCAAAGTAGCAGAAGAAGTTAGCGATAACCTTCTCTCTGCCCACGTCGAGGCATATAGGTTAATACAGGCGATCTATAAAAAGAAGAATCTGCCTTTGCCCATGGTAAGCCTAGCCCATAACCTGCAGGCATTTGTCGTCTGCAAGGATACCTTAAGGAACAGGATAGCGCTCAACTTAAGAAGCCAGCGCTTTAATTTTGAATTTATTAATAGGGCTATTAAAAATAAATCCCTGGATTTCCTGGGGATCAATTATTATAGCCGCAGCCTTGTGGACACGAGGGGCTGGGGTATAAGTAATTTATTGTTAGATACCTGCATCAAAAATCACAGCGATCTTCCCAAAAACTCCATGGGGTGGGATATTTACCCGCAAGGCCTTTACGATTTATTACTAAGGTTAAAGAATTACGGCCTGCCTGTTTTTATCTTAGAAAACGGGATATGTACCGAAGAGGATGAATTGCGCTGGGATTTTATCCGCCGGCACGTTGAGGTTATGCATCAGGCAATGCAAAAGGGGGTAAATTTATTAGGGTATTTATACTGGTCGCTTTTGGATAATTTCGAGTGGGATAAAGGTTTTTCTCCGCGGTTTGGATTGGTTGGCGTGGATTATCTTACCTTTAAGCGCACACCAAGATCTAGCGCCCAGAAATTTGCCCAGGTATGTAGATCTGGGGTGTTGGAATGAATAAAGATAACCTATTATTAGATATTCCCTTATTTGCGGGGTTATCCGAAGAGCAGCGCGGGATAATTTCCCAGAAGGCGGTCCTGGTTGAATATAAGAAGGGCGAGATCATATATAAAGAGGGCCATCCCGCAGATGCCTTTTCTTGTATCGTTTTAGGGCGGGTGGTCATTTATACCACGGATTCATCCGGTAGGGAGAATATCCTTGAATATCTTCATCGAGGTAAATACTTCGGCATAATTTCGCTTCTCACGGGCGATGCGCATTCGGTAACCGCCCGGGCCTTTAATGACTCACTAATAATAAAGATAACCAAAGAAGATTTTGACCTTATCTTAAAGACGATCCCCGTATTGGCCATTGATCTAAGCCGCACAGTGTCCCGCCGCCTGAAGAATAAGTACAGTCACCAGAAGACCATCTCATAAGTCCGTACTTATATTGGAGATCTGTCCAAAGGACAAACAGCCCGGCCTTGCTTATAAGCTGCAGATCGAACATGAGCCGGTTATCGCGGACAACTCCAGCAGCGAGTCCATAGATACGGCATCGATAAATAATTTTATCTCAAAGAGTAAACTCGGCGTAGACCTGATCTGTTTCCGTTATGACCCAGACGACGCAAGCTCCATCAAAGCACTGGTGGCTATCCTTACGTTAATAGTAAACGATTACCATTATATAATTCTGGACCTTCCGGCTAGCATGGATGAGTTTGTCATCCGGGCCCTGAATCAGTCCGATCAGGTGCATGTTTTGACCAGCCCGGAACCGGTAGACCTGAAAAGCACGCGTTATCTGATCGAAAGATTGAAAAAGGATTTCGAGTTCCCCGAAGCAAAGATAAAGATCATTATTAACGAGTATAAATTCGCGAAATTAAGCTATGAAGAGGAGATCGCCTTTTTAGGGCATGGCATATTCGCTACCCTTCCTAAAGTGGATTTCGCGCAAGAGGAGAATATAGTTTTAGAGGATTACGGTTCCGAATACGCCAAAGTGACCCGCAGGATCTCGCGCCAGGTTGCGGAGTGCCAGGTGGGCCTGGCCTTGGGGGTAGGGGTAGGTTACGGATTTGGCCATATCGGGGTATTAAAGGTTATTGAGGAGGAAAAGATTCCCATTGATGTCATATCCGGCGCTTCCGTCGGGGCGATCATCGCCGGGCTCTGGGTGACCGGCAGGACCGCCAGTGAAATACTCGAGATTACTTCCCGGGAATTCAGAGAAAGAAAGTATGTCTGGCGGTTGGTAGATCTGACATTTTCTTCTATAGGGTTTATCAAAGGGAACCGCCTCTATAATTTCTTAAAGAAATATTTCGGTAATAAGACTTTTGAAGATATCAGGGTTCCTTTAAAGATCATTGCCAGCGATATCCGTAGGAAAGAGCCGCGTGTCCTGGATAAGGGGTTGCTTGTGGATGCGATTATGGCCTCCTGCAGTATGCCGGGGGTATTCCATCCTTTTAGATTCAAGGATGAACTTCTTTTTGACGGGGGGATAATTAACCCCTTGCCTACAGAGGCATTGTTTAAAATGGGGGTAAAAAAGATCATCGCGGTAAATGTCACTCCTTCCCGCGAGGATATCGCCCGCCAGTTGGAAACAATGAGGCGCCAGATCGCGCTTTCCGGAGAGGCCTTAAGAAAAAGGCGGTGGTTCGATCTTAAACATTATTTGAGGGGCAAGGTAAAAGATAATATCCTGGATGTAGTTTTTAGCAGCATAGAGGTTATGCAATCGGAGCTGGTGCAGAGAGAGGGGGAGCTGGCGGATATCATACTTCACCCGGATACCAACGGTCTGCATTGGATGGAGCTTCATCGGGCCAAGGAGTTTGCTAAAAGAGGGGAAGACGAGGCGCGCCGTCATCTTGATAAGATATGGAAGATTATTAATGAGTAGGCATGCTGCGTATAGCACCCCGCGCAGATAGGATTTGCGCGGGTGTTCGCTACTGCTACACCCGGCCCAGATAGACGCCCGGCGCTAAGCGTATCACCCCCAATCCTATCGGATGGATTGGGGTTCGCATTGCGAAGGAGGCAATAAAAATGTTAAGACGCTATTGGGTAATGCTGTCATTGGGTTTTAGCGTTATTGGGTTATGGGGGTGCGCGACTGTCGTCGATTTACCAAAAGGTTTTGCCGGGATCTCGACTAAGGTTTTGGAGGACAGGCGGGGCGAGGCGCTGGCCAAGACATTCCACTACAATTATAACACCGGTTACGATAAGGCAAAAAAAATACTTAATAAGATGGGCTGCTATATCTATACCCAGAATTATAAAAAACACCTCATTGCCTTTTATCTATCGGAATCAGACACTACGCCGGTGGGAGTTTTTTTTAAAGAGGTGGATTTAGAGAATACAAAGGTTGAAGTCTCCTCGCCCAGCATTTCCGCTAAAGAATATATTGCCAAGAGATTCTTCGCCATAATGGCTGGCCTGCCTGACCCTGAAATGAAGAAAGAAAAAGCATCAGGTGTTGCTGTTAAGCCTTAAGTATGCTATCCCATCTCAAGCAGCACCTTAATGGAAAAACGATCATTTTGGGTATCGGCAATACCCTGCAAAGCGATGACGCGGCAGGTTCGCTCCTGGCGAGCCGGCTGAGCGGTCGAGTGCCTTACCTTGTCTATGATGCCGGAGCTGATCCGGAGAACTATGTAGGTAAGATCATTAAGGATAAACCGGACAACATAGTCATTATTGATGCGGTGGACTTCGGAGCCTCCCCGGGAGAACTTAGGTTATTGGAGTCTGGTGATATAAAAACCGCGAATTTATATGCCACTCATAATGCTTCTATCTCTTTAACAATTAATTACTTGCAAAATAATTTGCCGGCGGATATAATTGTGTTATGTATCCAGCCAAAGAGGATTTCTTTCGGCGATAAGTTAAGCCCGGAAGTTGAAAATACGCTAAAAAAACTGGAGGAATGGTTTGTCGGAGCAGAAAAAAAGGGATAACTGGGGTTCGCGTTTAGGGATCATTATGGCAGTGGCGGGTTCTGCTATCGGCCTGGGAAATTTCCTGCGTTTCCCGGCCAAGGCCGCAACCAACGGCGGCGGGGCCT
>JAPLLP010000164.1 GCA_026387515.1 Candidatus Omnitrophota bacterium
ACATCCAGGCGGTCGCGCGGTCCGGGCACAATCGCATATTTACCCACATCCTCCGGCCTAAGCTGCACCATCTGCGTTAAATCTTTTCCGGTTAAATGAACATCTTTCTGCATCTGCATTTGTTTTTCTCCTTATCAGTTAACGGGCCCTGCCACTGCGGCACCCTGCCGTCCTCACTTACGTTGCGGGCGGCAGGGGACCCGCCTCCGTGCACCCGCTAAAACAAACATCCTAATTTCTTATATAACACAGTTCTTTACGTTAAGCGTAAAGAATAGAACCATTCACATTATCTGTTGAAAATAATTTTCCCGAGGGATGTTACGTAGCGCGCATTAGAAAATTTTCAGCGCGCGAGCAATATCCCGAGAGTAAAATATTAAAGAGCAAATATCTTCTCTAAATTACCACCCAAGATATTTTGTTTATCCTCCTGGGAAATATCTAAGTCCTTAACAACCTTAATGCCCGCGGTAACATCTTTCTTAGCCGGCCAGTCGCTGCCCCACAAAATATGTTTAGGGCCCATTAATTCTAAACTTAAGAGGAAATTCGCTTTGGTGGTGTCTCCGCTGGTATCCACATAAATATTCTTAAAATAATCCGAAGGCATAGCCTGCAAATCTTTGACAAAGTTCAAAGAGCGCAGCATTTGATAAGTTGCGTCAAAGCGCTGCTTAAGATAGCAGATTGCCCCGCCAAAATACGCAAAAATAAATTTTACCTTAGGATACTGCCGTAAAATATCCGACATTAAAAGCTTGCCCACGGAAATCGTAGTATCAAAAACATATTCAATCACCGGGGTAAGCAGAGGGTCTTTCACCCGCTCGAAACCTATGGGGTTAACAATCTGCGAATGCACAAATATCGGGATATCCTTCTCTTGCGCCTCCTTATATATAGGTAAAAACATTTTATCATCTAAGTAAATACCGTTATAGCTTGAGGCAAGAGAAACCGCTTTAAATCCTAATTCGCCGGTTACGCGCTTCAGCTCTTCAAGCATATCAATAGAATTATCTACCGGCAGCACCGCAGCGCCAATAAACCTTTTAGGGTAGGCTTTCAAAATCTTGGCAATATTATCATTATAGATATGCGCTACCTGGCTTATGCTGCCTAATTTTAGATGCGCGTCTGTTGTAGGATAACTTAAAACTGCCGCATCAATACCTGCCTCATCCATAATCCTAAGCTGGCCTTGGATATCTCCCCAGCCTTTATGGAAAAAATGGGAATTAGAAATTATCTCATCAGGCAACCAGTGGCTATGCGCGTCAATTAACATTAATGTTTAACCCGTTAGAGATTATATCTCTAATGGGTCTCCGTACTTTTTAAAATACGCTCGGTCATCTCTTTTTCATAAAGAGATCTAATTTCTTCCAGCCCCTTTTTGCCTAATTCCCTAACAATCGCCTTTTCAACTGCATCCAGTTTTATTTCAGAAAAAATAAACTCCGGATTTATCTTCTTTCCTTGATTTCTAAATTCCGAACAGGCCTTTTCCTTATTCTCGACATATTTTTGAAAATCGTTAATATATTTCTGCAGGGCGTCTTTCTCATGAGGAAGATATGCGCCTAAGAGCTCTTTTTCCATTTCAGTCAGGATGTCTTTATCAATATCCACCTGGGTAAACTTGCGCTCGAATTTATCAAAAACATCTTTGGCTCCTTTATAGAGCCAGACAAAATAGCGTTTCTTTAAATTCTTAACATCTTGATTATTCATCTTACCGCCTTTCTTTTAAAAAAGGGCCCCGCGAGCAGAACCCTATTTTTTAACTAATTCCACCGTATCAAAGTAAAGTGTTCCTTTTGACTCAGGAAGCGGCTCAAACTGGAATACCTTGATGGGAAAATCTATCTGCCCGTTCTTATCCGCATCAGGCGGCTGCCAGTCATCACGCACCACAAACTTATCAAAGCTGCAAACCACCCTCTTCCAGCCCTTAAAATTATCCTCGGTAATAAAACGCCAAATTTCTCCACCGTTATCTTTAATGTCAAAAGCGATTTTCGCTTTTGAATCTGTTCCATAAAGATAGAATGATATAGCGCTATAGTCTTCCCATTTTATATCAGATGGTTTAAGCATCCAGTTAGCATTTTTTGCATCCAAATTCAAACCGCGCGCTACATAAATATATCCGCCGGCGGGTGCATCATAAACTACCTTTAACGCCTGATTACCGGTATTCTTAATATCAGTAGCCGCGCTTACCGAAACGGTCGAACCGTTACCCGCGCCAAAATCAACCGTGCCTTCCGGCCCGCCTGAAACTGAGATCTCAAAATCATCGAGTAATAAATTATTCCCTTCTGC
>JAPLLP010000260.1 GCA_026387515.1 Candidatus Omnitrophota bacterium
CTTATTAATGCCGAGTTGCTCTTGGGAGGTTCGGACCTCGCAAAATTCATCGAGTCTCTATAGAGTTCTTCACAGGCAGCTAATATCGAGATCCCATCGCAGCATTTATTGCCGCATACCCCCTTGTGCCCCGAACAACAATCTTGCCCTAGCTTATCATGACCATCGGTATTTATGCTGAGAACGGGATATTCTTTAACTAATTTTTTGAAGAACTCAGAATTAGGATCATACCTGTATAGCTGGAGAGAAATCTTTCTTGCGATTTTTTCTTTGCCCTTCTCCATAGCATACCTGGCATATCCATAGGAAACCTCTGCGTTCTTATCATTATCTATGCCGCGCTGTAAATAAGGAGCAAACCCCAGGCTTTTAATCAATTTCTCGGCATCACTTAGGGTTTCAACCGGCACTGCCGCAAAACCTGTATCTACTGCCGCATTTATGGTATAAGTTGCCAAGAACGTCCCTTCGATTATCTCTGCCAGCTGCCGGTTAATATTCTTCTTAGTCAAATCAAGATACTTCTTCCTGCCTTGATCCGTAAACCCGATAACCGCTAAAGAACGGCCATATTCATCCTTATTAATGCCGATTTGCTCTATATCACTATTCGACAAAAGTACTTTTTTGCTAACTAATATTTCCCTGCCGTTTCCGTCTAAAAATTTATCAAAAACTGTTACCCTGGATTCCTCTGCCTTTAAAACCAGCCTAAATTGCAGCTCTTTTGCCTGACAAAAAGAATAGGCGCAAAATAATAAAAATACGGTTAAGGAAAAAGTTCTTCGTCTCAATCCAGCATTGGAGTGTTAATTGGTGCGCGGGGTTAAAATTGTTTTCTTCTGCTCCGCCGATTTTGGGTTAGAAGAAGTATCTAGCTTTTTATTTACGCTACTCAACTCATTCTTAGCGTTATCCAATTCCGCCTTAGCGCTATCAAGCCCTTGCTTGGCTACGTCCAACTCTTTTTTGACACTATCCAGCTGTATCTTGCTGGCGGCCAGCTCTTTTTTGACACTATCCAGCTCAGCCTTAGCGGTATTAGCATCTACTTTGGCTGCCTCCGCCTCTTTCTTGGCTTTATCCAGCTCGGTTTTAATTTTATCTATATCTTTATTCGAACTATCCAGCTGCTGTTTAGTGCTCTCCGTTTCCAGCTTAGCGTTATCCAACTCTTGCTTCGCAGCATCGAGTTCGTTTTGTTTGACCTGAGCTTCTTCGGTAAGAACTTTTATTTTATCATTTTTTTGCGAGACTAGCTGGTTCAACCTAACAGCATCATCTTCCAATTGCTTGATCTTCCCCGAATCCATGCATCCAGTTATAAAAAAAACAACCATAGCCAAACCTGCCGATATAATCACAATACTATTCCTCTTCATAATCCCTCCTTCGCAATAGCGAACACTGGCCCAAATCCTATCTGGGCCAGGTGTAGCAGTAGCGAACCCCAATCCATCCGATAGGATTGGGGGTAAGACGATAGCGCGGGGTGTCACAGTACCGAACCCATCTTTCGTTTAATTATACCACTACCCTTGCAAAATACTAAGGAATTTACTTTGCGCCTGGCAGGAGTTGAACCTGCAACATCTTGCTCCGAAGGCAAGCGCTCTATCCAGTTGAGCTACAGGCGCCAAGAACATTACACGATCTCACACCTATCCCCTAACATACCTCTAATTTTCTCCAGTTTAATTTTAGGCACAGCTATTACATCTCTTTCAGTGGTGGCGCGCACAGGAGAATTAAGCTGGATCTTGTCGGGATTAACCTGTTCGATAACTTCTTTTAGCTTGCGTATATGCCTTAGATCGTCATTTAAACCCTTGACTAACATCACCTCAAGCCAGATCTTACCCCGGAATTCCTTCCTTAAATCCACCAGACCCTCAATCACTTCTTCGACCTTAATTTTCTCGTGTGGACGGTCTATGCGAATAAAGACCTCCTCTTTTACGGCATCCAGAGAGGGAACTATCAAGTCTGCTCCGGCTAATGCCCGACGCACTTGAGGAGAAGACAACATTGAGGCATTAGTAATCACCGCCACAGGCACAGAAGATAACTTTTTAATCTCAATGATCAACCGGCCGATATTTGTATTCAAGGTAGGCTCGCCTGAACCGGACAAGGTAATATACTGCAAATCAGATATAGCCTGAGGATGATGTTCCATCCACAATCTTAATTCGGCAAGGATCTCATCTATGGATATATATTCCTTTGACTCAATTGTTTTCTCGCTGGTCCTTCCCAGCTGACAATAAATACAGTCAAAGCTGCATATTTTATAAGGGGTTAGGCTAACGCCTAAAGACACCCCTAATCGCCGCGACTCCAATGGTCCATAAATGTATTTCATAAATGAGCAGACAACTTACGGAGCTATTGCTTACGCTTATACGACGTAAGTTGTAGCCCGAAAGGCGTCTACGAATTATCCCGAGCCTGCGCATGAAATTCCGCAGGAATTTCAAAGCGTTTAGGCGAGGGATATTGTATAAAAAAACCCACCTCCTCAATAGTCTATACGATCATTAAGAAGGTGGGCTTAAGGATATAATTATTACTTTATGTCTAAGACGCAGTTGTGTGAACCAAAAGAATTGGGCACGCAAGCCTTGCAACTGGGATCATTAATCCAGTTACCGTCTACTACAAATTTATATTCGTACCTTCCCGGCTTAAGGCTTAGCCTAGCTACCCAGGTGCCGTCTCCGATCTTTCTGGCGGTTGTCTTCTTGGTGTCCCAATTATTAAAACTACCTGCCAGACTGACTCTTTTTGCCTGTGGCGCGTGAAGCTTTAACTCTGCTGACACTGCTCTAATGACCCTTGCCATGTTTACCCTCCTTCGCAATAGCGAACACTGGCCCAAATCCTATCTGGGCCAGGTGTATCAATACTATTTATACACAACAACCTAAATCCTGTCAAGAATTATTATACTGCCACTATGGAAAGTCCGTTTCTATCGGCTAATCTTACGCTTGCCTGCCGGTCAATAAACAACGTCTTTCCCGCTTCGATGGCAAGACAAGAAGCCCTTATCTTTACCAAGTTTTTCACCGTATTAAACCCCACTACCGGTATATCGAAACGTAAGTCCTGATTGGGCTTACTTACCTTGACTATTACAGCCTTATCTTTAGTAATATATCCGGCGCGACGTATAAGATTGTCTGTCCCTTCAAGCGCCTCCACAGCCACGATTGCCTTATCTTTAACAGCCACTGTCTGCCCAATATCAAGACTGGCTATTTCCTTGGCCAGAGTCAGAGCAAAATAAACGTCTTCCCAAACCTTAAAATCCGGCTGCTGTAAAGTTAGAGTACCCTTTTGCGGCAGGTAGTCTTTTAGAAAAATCGTAGAGTCAAGCAATTGGAAACCGGATTTCTCCAGCATTTCGGCTATTGCCTTGAATATGGTATCTGCCCTTTTATCCGTGAGTCCCAAGAGCAATTCCCTTAGGCGGACATCCTGCTGTATTTGGCGGGAGAAAAGCCTGCGCGGGCTGATCTGGCCGGCCATTGCTACTTTTGTCACCCCGGCGGCCTTAAATATGTCAAACATCCGGCTAAAATTCTCTAAACCCAGCCAGTGGATCTCATCCACAAATGACTCAAGTTCACGCGAAGTATCGCCTTTTATGGCCACGGCCGTAATCAGATAGCCTTCTTTCCTGGCCGCCTCGGCAAAACAGAGGGGAAATTTCCTATTTCCGGCGATAAGTCCGATCTTCTCCATATTGTATTTACTCTTTGGGGTTTCTGCAGGAACGAGATACTCCTCTTTCGGACCGCTTGATGAAATTAATAAGGTAAGTAATTTCTGGGCAAGGAGAGTCTTCTTTAGCCAATCTCTCTAGGGCATGTTTTACGGAAATCCCGGAATTGAATAAGATATCGAAGGCGTGGTTTAATCCTCGGATGGAATCCCTGCTTATATTGTTCCGCCTCAACCCCACCAGGTTTAAACCGTAGACGCGCGCAGGGTGGCCATCACAGGTCGAATATGGCGGAATATCCTGCACTACCTTGGAACAACCGCCAATAATGGAAAGAATACCCAGATGCACAAATTGATGCACCGCTACCAAACCTCCTATTACCGACTTATCTTCCGCGGTCACATGGCCGGCGAGAGTCGCGTTATTGGCAAAAACACAATTATTGCCTATCTTGCAATCATGCGCGATATGGGAATATGCCATCAAGAGGTTGGAGTTACCGACGATAGTTTTGCCACCTTCACCTGTCCCGGGATTAAGGGTGCAGTACTCACGGATAATATTATTACTGCCTATCTCAAGATAAGTGGTCTCGTCTTTAAACT
Organism: Candidatus Omnitrophota bacterium; assembly: GCA_026387515.1. The sequence continues at coordinate 4,342 of JAPLLP010000260.1, forward strand.
TCAGATCTTGCGGGCGGCTTCCCACTACCGCTCCGCTAAAAATTTCGCAAGAAGAGCCGATTTTCGTGTGGCCTTCGATGAGGCAATGGGCGCCGATAGACGTGCCGGCGCCGATCTCTACATCGTCTCCTATAATAGTATACGGCCCAACTGCAATATTATCGGCTAATCTAGCATTGGAAGAAACTAGAGCGGTTTTATGTATCTGCATATTAGGATTCAACCAAGGCAAACATGAGGTCTGCCTCGCAAACAAGCTTACCTTCGACATAGGCCTTACCGCGCACCTGGCCGGTCTTGGATTTTATCTTGCCTGCCTCAACCTCAAGCACCAGCTGATCTCCGGGCAGGACCGTCTTTCTAAATTTTATATTATCCGCGGCTAAAAAGAAGGCTAATTTACCCCGGTTCTCTTCCGGGGAAAGCATCATTACCCCGCCCACCTGAGCCATCGCTTCGACAATTAACACTCCCGGCATCACCGGTCTTCCGGGGAAATGCCCTTTGAAAAAGTAGTCATTTATAGTCACGTTCTTGATGCCGGTGGCGCGCTTGCCCTGCTCCATGGAGACAATCTTATCCACAAATAAGAAAGGTTCACGATGCGGCAGTATCTTCATGATAGTGTTAATATCCATCTGTTCTCCGGGCACGGGATGGTATCCCGCTCCTATCCCTGCCGAAACGCTCTTTTGCCGTTCCCTGTCCAATCGTTTTAAAAGTTTAAGATTAAGGGAGTGCCCGCTCTTTAAAGCGACAATATGCCCTTTAATCGGCTGGCCCAAAACATACAGATCCCCCAATAGATCGAGAATCTTATGGCGCACAAATTCATCATCAAAACGCAAACGATTCTTGATCACCCCTTTTTCGCCTACAACCAGGGTATTGGAGTAATTTGCGCCGCAACCAACGCCATGACTTAATAATTCCTCAGCCTCGTTTTCTAGGCAGAAGGTGCGCGCCGGGGCGATTTCGGATTTAAAGTTCTCTTGTGTAAATGCGATCTCCATATATTGAGCCCTAAGGAGAGGATGGTTATAGCTAAGCATATAGGAAATTTTAAAATCATCCGCCGGCACCGCTGTGATCGAAGCGCCGTCTTCTTCCACAAAGATCGGCTCTTTGATAACAAAGTATTGACGCGGGGCGTCTAACTCTTTTAGGCCCGCTTTAATAAGCGCCTCGACAAAATTAAGGCTGCTTCCGTCTAAACCGGGTATCTCGGAATTATTTATTTCGATAATAAGATTATCGATACCTAAGCCCGCCAGCGCCGCCATAAGATGTTCTATGGTCTGAACTTCGGCAACGCCATTGCCCAAAGAGGTCCTGCGGGGAGAGCGGCCCTGCGGGATCAAAGATTCCACTACCACCTTGACGCCTGAGAGCCCCTCCAGATCCGTACGCACAAAGGTAATCCCCGTACCCGGGCCCGATGGTTTAAATTTAAGGTTTACCTGCCCTGCGGTATGTAACCCAATACCTGAAAGGCTTATTTCGCTGGCGATTGTTTTCTGTTTATCCATTTTTTTGCGCCTTCTTAATCCCTTCTTCTAATTGCTCTAGTTTCTCTTTGAGCTCTTTTACCGATTCATACAGCCTGGGCAGATTCTGCACACAGGCATTTATCTTTTTGGCGACTTCGTGAAGCCTGGCAGGATAACCCGAAACCATGGTATGCGGCGCAACGGATTTTGTCACCCCTCCCTGTGCCGCGACAATTGCTCCGTCTCCGATACTGATATGCCCTACTAACCCTGCCTGTCCGGCTAAAGTAACGCCATTACCTATGGTGGTAGAACCGGAAATACCCACCTGGGCAACAATAATAGAATTCTTTCCGATAACTACGTTATGGGCAATATGCACCAAATTATCTATTTTAGTTCCCGTGCCTATAACCGTTTTATCAAATCTAGCGCGGTCAATGGCGACATTAGCTCCTATTTCAACGTCATCGCCGATCTCGACCGTCCCCACTTGCGGTATCTTTTGATGGCTACCTTCGATATTAATGAAGCCGAACCCGTCCGAGCCAATAACCGTCCCGCTATGTACGATCACCCGGTTGCCAATTATGATACGCTCGCGTATGGTAACGCTGGGATAAATTAGGGTATCGCTACCGACCCTGGTGAACGCGCCTATAAAACATCCCGAATAGACCACCGACCGGTCGCCGATAGAAACACCCTCCCCCACCACTACATATGGGCCGATAGCCACACCCTTGCCCAAAGAAACTCCTTTACCTAATAAAGCGCTAGGGTGTATCCCAGTAGGATGCACAATATCATTCGGCTCAAAAAGAGAAATTACTTTGGTAAAAGCCAGGGAAGGATTATCAGTGCGTATAAGCGGCCGGGAAGAACTTTCTACCTGGCGGCCAGTAATGACCGCCGAGGCAGAAGTCTTTTCTAATAACGGTAGATATTTGGGGTTGGCGATAAAGGTAATCTCGCCGGAGCGCGCCTCTTTAATCCCATTGACACCGTACACAATAGTATCTGCATCGCCAACTATCTCTCCGCCGATAATTTGCGCTATCTCTCTTAATGTCTTTTGCACTTAAAAAATTTTCTGTGGAGCCCGCCCGGGCTATAAACCCTGGGGACTCCTGCTAACCTATTTCTTAGGGGCCGTCTTATTCAGTATGGCTACTATTTTGTCCGTGATATCCAGATTCTGTGCCTGATAGATCAAGACCCTCTCGTTAAACACCAAGGAATACCCTTCCTTAACGGAATACTGCCTTACCGCCTCTTCTATATCCTTCATGATCTCTTTCATCCTCTCGTCCTGCTCTTTGCGCAGGTCGGTCTGTCTCTGGCGGTCAAATTCCTGTAAGGCCTTTACCTTGTTTTCTAATTCGCCCTTCTTGGCTTCTTTTTCTTTATCGCTCAACAAATTGTACTTGTCCTGAATGCTCTTTACTTCAGATGCCTGTTTCTCTCTTTCGTCGGTATAGACTTTTTCTTTGTCGGTCAAAACCTTATCATAGCTCTTGGTCTTGCCATATTCGCTAAAAATACGACCCAGATCCACATAAGCGATTTTCTCCGCGGCAAAAGATACGCCAACCGATAACACTAAACCAATCAACCCTCCCAATAACACTAGACCCAACCTTCTCATCTTCTTCCTCCTTCATAGTAATGAACACCCGCGCAATTCCGCTTAGCGCGGGGTGTTCACAGTGATGAACACACTTTTTCTTATATTTTTCTTATCTTCTTATTAAACAATATGCCTTGCTTTTGTAATACCCTTAGAAACCATGGCTCATGCTGAAGTGAATCTTACCACCCCCCTTCTTTTCTTCGCCTGATTCCTTATTTAGAGGAAACCCGTAATCCAGCATTAATGGTCCTACGGGAGTCTTTATACGTACGCCCAAACCCGTGCCTGATTTAAAACCGCCCGAACCAAGATCTCCGGATTTCTCCCAGACGTTACCTACGTCATAAAAAGCAGCTAGTTTCATAAAACTCAATATAGGATAGGTATATTCTATATTACCTATCATCATAGAATTCCCACCCTTGGGATCTCCTGAACCCTGGTCAATAGGGCCGATTTTTCTTTCACGATACCCTCTTACGGTATAGGCGCCGCCGGCAAAAAATCTCTCATATATAGGCACTTTATCGGTATTGCTGAAGGGCTTGGCCAAACCCACCCTTGCGCGTAATTCCAGCGAAGAATTCGCTACAAGCGGAATAAAATGGGAGGCCCGGCCCTGGAATTTATTAAAATCCTTATCCCCCGCAAAAGGGCCTCCGGCCAACTGATAAGAGCCGGTCAAAAACTCTCCTTTGGTGGTATCAAAAACATTATCGCGGCTGTCAAAACTAAGGTCATATTGAACACTGCTAATAACGTTAGAACCCAGCTCGTCAGTCAAATCGCTGGTAGCGTTAGCGCTCAGATTACTGATTCTTATAGTATCAAAACGGTAGGTCAGCTGTTGTTTAAGGTATTCAGATATCTCGTTGCCTAAATGTAAGTCCCCGCCCGTGACATCCTGGTCGTAACCATAGCCCACATCCTGATCCCGCTGGTGCATCTCTTTGTAGGCATCAAACCCGAAAGAAACCGGATAATCAAA
>JAPLLP010000330.1:0-2276 GCA_026387515.1 Candidatus Omnitrophota bacterium
ATTTGGCTCAGGAATGTTTTTAGGAATCGAGTTCCCTTTGGCAGGTAAATTATATCAAGGAGAGAAAGAACAATTGCCAGAGACTTGTGCAGCGCTTTATGGGGCTGATCTTTTGGGGGGATGGATCGCAGGAATCTGCGGAGGGGTATTCTTTCTACCTATTCTGGGGGTTTTTAATACCTGCTTGGTGATTGCCTTACTTAAACTAAGCAGCCTTTCTTTATTAATCTCCGTTCCAAAAACCTTTGACAAATAAGTAAATTTACGATATATTACCAATTCTTATAAGGGGGGAGGTTATTGAAGATGGAAAAGCTCGCTTTGTCTGATTTAGACTTGAAAAATAAGACTGTCTTGGTACGTGCGGACTTTAATGTGCCGCAGGACGCAGACCTTAATATTACCGATGATACGCGCATCAAAGCCACTCTGCCGACTATTAATTACATATTGCGAAACAGCTGTAAGAAACTTGTGCTTATGAGCCATCTGGGCAGGCCGGACGGTAAAGTAGTTGAGAAATATAGCTTAAAGCCGGTGGCAGCCCGCCTGCAGAATTTATTGAGCGAGCCGGTTAAATTCCTCAATGATTGCGTGGGTGAAACCATAAAAAAAGAGGTTGATTCCGCAAAAGAGCGGATAGTACTGCTGGAAAATTTACGATTTCACGCGGAAGAAGAGGCAAATGATCCCGGTTTTTCCAAAAATCTGGCATCCCTGGCAGATGTTTTTGTCAATGATGCCTTTGGCACAGCTCATCGCGCGCACGCTTCAACAGAGGGGGTTACGCACTATCTTAAGTCCGCGGCAGGATTTTTATTAGACAAAGAAATCCAATATTTAGGTACGGCAGTACAGAATCCGGCCAAGCCCTTCATGGTCATTTTAGGAGGGGCGAAGGTTTCGGACAAAATCGGCGTAATCGAGAATCTCTTGCCCAAATGCGACGCTATTTTAATCGGCGGAGGCATGAGCTACACATTTTTAAAAGCACAAGGCAAGCAGATCGGGAATTCCAAACTGGAAAAAGATAAAATAGATTTGGCCAAGGGGCTCCTGGATAAGGCTGCAAAGTTGAAGAAAGAGATCGTCTTACCCATAGACCACGTAGTCGTAGAAACGATCGCCCCGGATGCTAAAACCGAAATCGTGGGAGAAGATATTCCTGAAGGCAAAATCGCCGTGGATATCGGGCCTAAATCCATAAAGCTATTTGAGGATAAATTAGAAACCGCCAAAACCATTGTCTGGAATGGGCCGTTAGGCATATTCGAAACAGATGCCTTTGCTAAAGGTACGCAAGAGATTGCCAAATTTATAGGCTCTCTTAAAGCCACTACCATAATTGGCGGCGGAGACACGGCAGCCGCGGTGGCAAAGTTTCATTTAGAAGATCAAATGACTCATATCTCTACCGGCGGCGGAGCAAGCCTTGAATTCTTGGAAGGCAAAACCCTGCCGGGAATCGCGGCGCTTTCTGATAAATAATACTACAGAAACGCGGGACAGTCCCCTTCAAGACCGCTAACGTAATAGCACTGCGGGAACAGTCCCTAAGATAAATAATATGCGTAAGACCATTATCGCCGGAAACTGGAAGATGTATAAAACAATTAATCAGGCTATAGAATTGACCAATGGCCTTAAAAGGGAGTTTTATTGCCTGGAAAGCTTAGGACTCGAACTAGTTTTATGCCCGCCGTATACTGCCTTAAGCGATGTTTCTGAGCTCATCATGGATACGGATTTAAAGCTGGGTGCGCAGGATCTTTACTGGCAGGACGAAGGCGCCTTTACCGGAGAAGTCTCAGGGAAGATGCTTAAAGATGCCGGGTGCGAGTTCGTGATTATCGGCCACTCTGAACGCCGTCAGTTTTTCGGCGAGACCAATGAGGACGTGAATAAAAAAATCACCGCTGCCTTAAAAAACGGATTGACTCCCATCGTGTGTGTAGGAGAGAATCTGTCCGAAAGGGAAAGCGGGGCTACTTTTAAAGTATTAACTGACCATATTGAGAACGGGCTTAAAGGTTTAGATACCGATCAAGTTTTAAAGATGGTAATTGCCTATGAGCCGGTTTGGGCTATCGGAACAGGTAAGACTGCTACCCCTGCGCAGGCCCAGGAGGCGCACAGGTTTATTCGCGACCTGCTTAAAAGAATGTACGGGCAGGAGCCTTCCGAAAATATCAGGATCCAGTATGGCGGTAGCGTAAAGCCGGAAAATGCCTTTGAGTTAATAAAGCAGCCGGATATCGACGGGGCATTAGTAGGCG
>JAPLLP010000330.1:2284-3209 GCA_026387515.1 Candidatus Omnitrophota bacterium
TTAGTAGGCGGTGCAAGCCTATCCATAGAATCATTTTCTCAGATAGTTAAAAAATCAAGCGAGGTAAAAAAATGACCGGACTTATAATCGCCATACATGTAATCATCTGCGCTCTTTTAATCATCATTATTTTGATCCAGGCCGGCCGCGGCGGGGGATTGGTGGAAAGCTTTTCCGGAGTTGAATCCATGTTCGGTACCAAGACCAATGCCTTTCTCACCCGCACTACTACGGTTTTGTCGGTCTTATTCTTTCTTACCTGTCTGAGCTTGGCGGTAATTTCCTTAAGGCAGAGTAGATCGCTTATGTCCGAAGTGAAATATCAAAGTGTTCCCGCATCCCCCGCCCCGATTACTCCCGCGAATCAAACAACAGCCACGCCCGTGGCTTCAGAGCCGGCAACCCAAGAAAAAGCTGAAAGTGCTCCCAAAGCCCAATAGTAAATTATTCTGGATCTTTGCCCTTAGTAGTTGTGTCTATTTTGCTCAAGGCATAGAAGGGCTTCCCGCCCAGGGTTTATTCTATTATATGAAAGAAACCCTGCATTTCTCCCCAGAAAAAATAATGGTTTTAAACAGCATCGTTATTACCGCCTGGCTGATAAAACCTTTGATCGGTTACATTATCGATAATTTTTTACACAAAAGTACCTGGATCTTTATTGCGCTAGGGCTGGATATCGCGCTGGTTTTGTTCTTGGGATTCTGGAGCCTTCCTATCGCGATACTTATTGCCATATTATTAATAAACTCGACAAACGCGGCTTTCAGGGATGTGGCAGTAGACGGCATTATGTGCGTGGAAGGAAAACGCAATAATGCGACAGGAAAGATCCAGAGCGTGCAGTGGATATCTATTTCGGTGTCCGGGTTGATCACCGGTATCGGAGGGGGTTATATAGCAGATAAATGGGGTTACAAAATGG
>JAPLLP010000291.1 GCA_026387515.1 Candidatus Omnitrophota bacterium
CTGGAGCAAGCGCAAGCCCGGAAAGAAAAGCATTGTAACCCATCAACTGCTGAACAAACATTGGTAAAAGTAAAATACTGGCAAAAAGTACAAAAAAAGCAACACATTGAATGATATTGGCGCTGGCAAAAGAAACATCCTTAAGCTCCCTTAAATTCAATACCGGTTCACGAACCCTTAACTCGACAATCACAAATAAGACCAGGGAAACAATAGAAATAATCGAAAGCCTCATAATAAACGCAGATGAAAACCAATCTTCGCGCTGGCCTTTATCCAGGACAACCTGCAAACAACCTATGCCCAGGACAATCAAAGCCAATCCCCAATAATCAATCTTCTCTCTCACTTTCTTTAAATAAACAGGATCATGAATAAACAGCATAACTATAATCACAGAAATAATGCCAATCGGTATATTTATATAAAAAATCCAGTTCCAGGACCAGTTATCGGTGATCCAACCGCCCAAAACCGGGCCGACAATCGGCCCAACCATAACCCCGATACCAAATAATGCCATCGCCATACCATACTCAGCAGGTGGAAACGCCTCAAATAATATCGACTGTGATAAAGGCTGCAAAGCGCCTCCGCCTAATCCTTGAATGACCCTGAAAAAAACTAAAGCAGATAGAGTTCTTGCGCTTCCGCACATAAATGAACTAGCGGTAAAAAGCATTATGGAAAAAACAAGATAACGCTTCCGGCCAAAAACCCTGCTTAACCATCCGGTTAAAGGAATAACTATAGCGTTAGACACTAAATATGCAGTAATTGCCCAAGTAGCTTCGTCTAACCCCGCAGAGAGGCTGCCGCGAATATGATCAAGTGAAACATTCACCACTGAAGTATCAATAACTTCAAGAAGCGTCGGAAGCACAACGGCCAAAGCCACAACCCATTTATTTACTTTGATCATCTTTGGTTATAATTGTCGGCCCGCATGACATACCTATACGTAATATATGCCCGCTATCGGTATTCTTATCAAAAACTATTTTTACCGGCACTCTCTGAACAACCTTCACATAATTACCTAAGGCATTCTCCGGAGGAAATAGTGAAAATGCCGCTCCGGTTCCAGCCATAATACTATCAACTCTGCCTGTAAATTTCTTATTCGGATAAGTATCCACTTTTATCTCTACTTTCTGGCCTGGTAATACATTTTTTAACTGTGTTTCCTTATAATTAGCAGTTATCCATATATCATCAAGGGGAATAACTGCCATCAGCGGCTGAACTGGCTGTATCTGATTCCCCTTCTCAACTGCTTTTTTAGTCACATAGCCATCACAAGGAGCATATATCTTCGTATACTTCAAATTCCGTTGCGCGATCTCAAGCTGTGCCTGAGCCACCTCACCTTGAGATTTTGCTAGATTATAAGCGGTTAATACATTTTCATATTTTTCTTTTGGAAGGACCTCTTGCTTGTATAGTATCTGCGCCCGCTTCATATCACGCTTAGCTTGATCAAAGGATGCCTTACGCAGGCCGAAAGTAGCAAGCGCTTCATTTACCTTCAGTTCATAATCTATCGGGTCAATCTCAATAAGTACCTGCCCACTTTTAACACCCTGGTTATCTTCAACCAGTACTTGTTTTATCGTCCCGGTAATTTTGGAGGCAATGCTATGGATCCTTCCTTCTATATAAGCATCATCCGTAAAAATACGGTTGGAGCTATTGATCAAGTACACGGTTAAAAGAATAAGCCCCAACACTGCTAGCGCAATAAAAAGATAAATTAATTTTTGTTTTTTATTTTTTTGTAGTTCCATTTTTTTCACTCTCCATTCTTTCATAAATTAACCCTAAATCTATACCCATAGAATACATAAGTTTTGCATAGCCCCGCTTTACCTCATAGTCATCGCTGTAATAATTAGTCTGCGCCCTGGTTTCTAAGGTAATCGCATCAAGTACCTCAGTAGGAGTAGCGCTGCCGGCTTTATATTTTACGCGATAAAAACGCACATTCTCCCCGGCCTGCTGAAGAGCCTCAATAGCAA
>JAPLLP010000253.1:0-4493 GCA_026387515.1 Candidatus Omnitrophota bacterium
AATTAAATCTTCCACCTCAAGCTCTTCTACCTCTGCCACAACATCGGTTCGGCGCTCGTCGCCATATTTCTTTTTAAGCTCCAATAATTCTTCCTTGATGATCCCCTCTATCTTTTTCTCCGAGGCCAGTATCGCGCGGCAAATCTCAATTTTCTTCAGCAATTCCGCGTATTCCGCGTCGATCTTATCACGCTCCAGGGCGGTCAGCCGCTGCAGCTGCATCTCCAGAATCGCCTGGGACTGGATATCGGAAAGCTCGAATTCCTTCATCAAACGCTCTTTGGCCTGCTCTACGCTCTTAGAGGTCTTGATCACCTTGATGATCTGGTCTATGTATTTTAAGGCGATCTTCAGGCCTTCTAAGATGTGCGCGCGCCTTAAGGCTTTATCCAGTTCAAACTGGGTCCTGCGGCGGATGACCACCTTGCGGTGTTCAATATAAGCATCGAGGATCTGGCGCAAATTTAATACCCTCGGCCTATTCTCAAGAAGCGCCAGCATAATAATACCGAAGGTAGTCTCAAGCTGGGTATGCTTAAAAAGCTGGTTTAAGATAATCTGCGGCTCGGTATCTCGCTTAAGCTCTACCACCATGCGCAAGCCGTCCTTATCCGATTCATCGCGGATATCCGAGATCCCCTCTATCTTTTTATCATCTACCAGCCCGGCAATGGCCTCGATCAACGCGGCCTTCTGCACCTGATACGGTATCTCGGTAACCACGATCAGGTCCTTGCCGTTTTTCTGATGCTCAACGGTTGCCCGGGCGCGCACAGTCAGCTTGCCCCTGCCGGTCTCATAGGCCTCTTTGATCCCGGCCTTGCCACAGATCACCCCGCCAGTCGGGAAATCCGGACCCTTAACATAACGCATCAGGTCCTTGATCTGGGCATCGGGATTATCCAGGACGTGCATAATCGCATCGGCTATCTCGTTAAGATTATGTGGCGGAATGTTGGTAGCCATACCGACCGCGATACCGCTTGAGCCGTTGACCAAAAGATTGGGTAAGGTGGCGGGTAGTAAAAGCGGCTCCTTTAAAGAGGAGTCGAAGTTCGGGCCGAAATTTACCGTATCTTTATCAATATCTGCCAGCATGTCGTCGGAAATCGAGGCCAGGCGCGCCTCGGTATAACGCATGGCTGCGGCAGTATCTCCGTCTATCGAGCCGAAGTTTCCCTGGCCTTCCACTAATGGGTAGCGCAAAGAAAAATCCTGCGCCATTCTCACCAGGGTATCGTATACCGCCACGTCCCCGTGGGGGTGGTATTTACCGAGCACCTCGCCGACGATACGCGCGCATTTCTTGTAGGGCTTGGAATGCTCAAGGCCCAACTCCTGCATCGCGAAAAGGATCCTGCGGTGCACCGGTTTCAGGCCGTCGCGCACATCAGGCAGGGCCCGTCCCACAATTACGCTCATCGCGTAATTCAGGTAGGAATCCTTTACCTCTTCTTCAATATAAACCGGGATTATTTTTTCATTGCGGGTGTACAATTCATTCTCCTTCGCAGTAGCGAATGCCGGCCGATCCGATAAGGCCGGGCATCGCAGTTGAGTGTTGGCGCGGGGTGTTATATATCCAGGTTCTTCACCTGATGCGCGTATTCTTCAATAAACTGCCGGCGCGGCTCAACCTGGTCCCCCATCAGCACGGTGAACATTTTATCCACCTCTACCGCATCTTCAAGGGTTACTTTTAAAAGGGTGCGTTTCTCAGGGTCCATTGTAGTTTCCCAAAGTTGATGGGGGTTCATTTCTCCTAAGCCCTTATATCTTTGGATGTGCATTCCTTTGGTGGCTGCTTCCTTAATAAAGGATAACACTTCTTTCAGATTAAAAAGATCCTGCTCTTCTTTTTCATTTGTGATGCGGTATGGAGCCTTGATTTTCTTAGACTCTTTAGTTGACTCCTCTTTCGCCGGCATAGCTTCACTGGCATAGGTGCTAATGTCCAGGCCTAATTTTTCAATTTTTGCAACAATTTGTTCAACCTCATGTGCCTCAAATAGTTCCATTACGTCCTGTTCGGCATCCTTGCCTTCTTTATCAGTAAGACTGGCCAGTTCCTTATCGGAATAGAGAAAATGCTCTTTTCCTTCCACTTTTACCCTATAAATAGGCATTTTTTTGGACTTAGGATGTCTAAAACTGAGGTATTTTGTAAAATTCACTCCCTTTTTGTCTAAATTCTTGCCTATTTTTTCTAGTTCTACTAAAAGTTGCAGAAGGTCCTTAAACTGATTGTCGGTGTAGGTTTGTTTGTCTTTTAGTCGTAAAAGCTTATGCCCTTCCCTACCGAGCTCCAGAACTAGCTCATCCATCTGTTTTTCGGTCTGGATATACTCCTCACGCTGGCCGCGTTTGATTTTAAAAAGCGGGGGCTGAGCTATATATACATAGCCATCCTCAACTAGTTTGGGCAGCTGGCGGTATAAAAGCGTAAGCAGTAATGTGCGGATGTGCGAGCCGTCGATATCCGCATCAGCCATAAGGATTATTTTATGGTAGCGCAGCTTGGCCACGTCAAATTCTTCCCCAATGCCTGTGCCTAAGGCGGTGATGATGGTGCGAATCTCCTCGTTAGAAAGTATCTTATCCAGCCGAGACTTTTCCACATTTAAAATTTTACCCTTGATGGGAAGTATGGCCTGGAACCTTCTATCTCTCCCCTGTTTGGCCGAGCCGCCTGCGGAATCTCCTTCCACGATATATACCTCGCATAATGCCGCATCGCGCTCTGAACAATCTGCCAATTTACCCGGCAGGCCTGCCCCTTCCAGGGCCCCTTTTCTGCGGGTCAATTCGCGCGCCTTACGCGCCGCCTCGCGCGCCCGCGAAGCGACGATAACCTTGTCAATTATCTTATTGGCGATGGAAGGATTCTCTTCGAAATAAGAAGCCAAGGCTTCTAAGCTGGCGGACGCCACCAATCCCTCGACTTCGGAATTGCCCAGCTTGGTCTTGGTCTGTCCTTCAAACTGCGGATTGGGAACCTTGACACTAAGCACTGTAGTCAGGCCCTCGCGCACATCCTCGCCGGAAATAGCAATCTCGTCCCCTTTGATCAAATTCTTCGACTTGGCATATTGATTAATTGCGCGGGTCAGGGCAGATTTAAAACCGGAGAGGTGTGTGCCGCCTTCAATGGTATTAATATTATTGGCGAAAGAATACAGGGTTTCGGCGTAGCCGTCATTGTATTGTATCGCCCCCTCTATAATCACATCATCCTGGGTCTTGGTAAAATAGATAACCTTGTTATGTAAAGGATTTTTATTTTTAGTAAGGTACTCGACAAAAGAAACGATGCCTCCGCTGAATTCAAATACATTTTCCTTATCTGTGCGCTCATCATTAAATTTGATCTTCAGGCCCTTATTTAAAAATGCCAGCTCCCTCAAGCGCTGGGCCAGCGTATCATAAGAAAATTCAATGGCGTTGAATATCGTCTTGTCTGGCTTAAAGGTCACCTTGGTGCCGGTGGAATTACTCTTTCCGATGACGGTGAGCTTGCTTACGGTCTTGCCCCGCTCATATCTCTGGTGATAAACCTTACCGTCTCTTTTGACTTCTACCTCTAACCAGTCTGAGAGCGCGTTTACCACACTCACACCCACGCCGTGCAGCCCTCCGGAAACCTTATACACGCGATGATCAAATTTACCTCCGGCGTGCAAGGTAGTTAAAGCCACCTCTACCGCAGGCTTCTTTTCGGTCTTGTGCATATCCACAGGAATGCCGCGGCCATTATCCAAGACGCTTACGCTGCCGTTAGAGTGCACCGTTACGGTGATAGTATCGCAATATCCTCCCAAGGCCTCATCAACGCTATTATCCACCACCTCATAAACCAGATGGTGCAGCCCTCGCGTGCTGGTGTCCCCGATATACATCGCCGGCCGGCGCCTGACTGCCTCTGTGCCTTCTAATACCTGTATATTAGTGGCGTCGTATTTCTTATCCTTGTTTGTTTCTTGATTGACGGGCTTTTTCACTAAAATTCTCCAATTCTTAAATGAATATCCTTTATATTAAGGGATTCTTTTTTTAATTTAGCTAACAGCTCTGCCTTTTTTATACCTAAGGTATAAAGCCAGGACGAAGAGTCAACGCTTACACCCAATGTCCCTTGACGAAAATAATCTATCTTTATATGCTTTAATTCTTTCTTAGTCAAGATTTTTTTTAGCCACTCCGTCGGGTTATCGTGCCTGGACACCTCCTGCTTTTGCTGCAACTGACGCATAAGAGAGGTTATGGCGTCTTTGATCTCCTCCATAATCTTTAAGATAAACGCATAGGTAAAACTATATACACATACCCGTCTGTTCGGATAACCCCTGGCTTTTCTCCGTCTACCAACTCAAATTCAACGTGCTCGATATCCAGATTCTTTAAAACATCCACTAAAAAAACCGGGTTAAAACCAACCACCATTTCTTTGCCTTGATATTCCACGGGAAGCTCTTCTCTGGATTCCCCTATATCCG
>JAPLLP010000253.1:4503-5602 GCA_026387515.1 Candidatus Omnitrophota bacterium
GGCGTGGTTTTGGACACAACCAGCTTGTTTTTAAACACCTCCATTTTTACCGCCTGATAGTCCGGAGTGGATAACAAAGACGCTCTTTTTACTGCCAACAATAACGACTCGCGCCCTACTTTTATTTTATTATCAGTTGTTTCTGGCACCACCTGGCGGTAATCCGGGAATTCCCCTTCTATTAAACGCGAAACAATCACCACCCCGCCCAAATCGAACATAACCTGGTTATTGCTGAGCACTATCGATACCTCACCCTCGTCTTTAAGGTTACGGTTTAATTCGTGGATTGTTTTAATTGGCACAATAATAGCAAGCTCTTTTTCTATTACCTGACTTAATTTTCTTTCGATGATCGCCAGCCTTTTGCCATCAGTAGCTATCAATTTAAATGTGTTTTTTAAAAATTGAAAGAGTATGCCGTTTAAAATATACCTGGCCTCATCATAAGAAACCGCAAAAGAAGTGAGGTTCAACATGGTTTTTAAACTAAACTGTTCTATCCTAACCACCTCTTTGTTTTTAAACTCGGGTATTTTAGGAAACTCTTCTTTGGGTAACCCCATAATCTTAAATTGGCAATTATCGCTCTCAATAGTTACTAGGTTGTTTTTTTTTGTATTCAACAACACGTTTCCATCAGGTAATTCTTTAATAATATCGGAAAAACGCTTTGCCGGAATCGTAATAGCTCCTGATTCCTGGATATCCACAGGTATTACACAGATAATCCCTATATCTAAATCGGTTGCCGTAAGACTAATACTACCCGTTTGTGTTTCTATTAGAACATTAGATAAGATGGGTAGGGCCGCCTTTGAAGTAATCACATTTTGCACTACCTGAATTCCATTTGATAAAATCTTTTTTTCCACAGAAAATCTCATTTTCTCAACCCCCTTCTATTATTACATTATTAAATACTTAAATCGTTGTAATAGTAGTGAATTTTAACTCTGTTCAAAAGTACACAACCTTATATATTATGGTTGACTACAATAAAATTAAGTTGTGTACAATACTTGAATTTATTGTTTAATAATTTGTATTACTCTCTCTATTTTGTTTTTTAATACATCATCACTATTAATATCTTCCT
>JAPLLP010000253.1:5623-7021 GCA_026387515.1 Candidatus Omnitrophota bacterium
ATCTTCCTTAATTTTATTGTAAGAATGTAATACCGTGGTGTGGTCTTTACCCCCAAAAAATTCCCCTATTTCAGGAAGAGATAATTCCGTAAGCTCCCTACTTAAATACATGGCTATTTGTCGAGGGAAAACTATATTTTTGTTGCGTTTTTTAGATTTAAAATCCTGTAAAGATGTGCCGAATTCTTCCGCCACACACCTTTGAATAAAATCCACGGTGATTAGTTTTTTAGGTTCTTTCAATAAGTTTTTTAATACCTCTTTTGCCAGGTCTACGGTTATGGGTCCCTCTTCCAATAGTGAATACGCGATAATCCTGATAAGCGCCCCCTCTAATTCGCGCACATTTGTTTTTATGAGTTGGGCGATAAAAAAAATGACCTCTTCGGGCACCTGTACAGGCTCTCTCTCGATCTTCTTTTTGAGGATGGCCACTCGGGTTTCCAGGTCCGGTGGTTGGATGTCTGTGGTTAGGCCCCAACTAAAGCGGGATACCAGCCGTTCTTGAAGATTTATGATTTCTTTAGGCGGGCGGTCCGAACAGATAATAATTTGTTTGTGGGCGTCATAAAGGGTGTTGAAGGTGTGAAAAAATTCTTCCTGGGTGGATTCCTTTCCGGCAATAAAATGCACATCGTCTATAACCAGGACATCTACATTGCGGTATTTCTGCCTGAAAGCCGCGGTGGAGTGGTGTTGTATGGCATCTATAAGCTCGTTGGTAAATTTCTCCGATGCTATGTAGTGTATCTTAGTGTTTGGGCCGCCCTTGTTTTTTATGTGGTTGCATATTGCCTGCATAAGGTGTGTTTTGCCAAGCCCCACACCCCCGTATATAAATAAAGGATTATAGGTTTTGGCCGGGCATTCACTTACCGCATGGCAGTAGGCATAGGCATGACGGTTTGAAGGTCCCACCACAAAATTATCAAAAGTGTAGCGAGGGTTAAGCCCGGCATACTCTTTAACAGTGATAGCGCCGATCTGTAGTGACTCCGGAGTAGGCTTTATTGCGGTTTCGACTTTTGAGTCAGAAAGGGTAAAACCAGTTAAGGTGTTTTCCAGCCCCGCTTCCCTAAGCGCCTCTTCTATTGCCTCCCTATAGTGCTTGTCTACCCAGTCTTTAAAAAAACTGTCCGGGGCCTCAATAGATACTTCCTGCTCCGAGCTTAACTTGGGCTTAAGGGGAGCGATCCAGGCCTCAAAAGCAGATCTGCCCAGGCTTTCTTTGAGCTGTCCACAGGCTTTTTCCCAAATTGTAGCTAAATCGGCGCTGGCCACGGTTCTCCCCAAAGGTGATATCCACAATTTATTCACAACTTGAATAACTCTGTGGATAGATTATAACAGACAAAAAGTTAATTGCAAATAAAAAAGTTAAGTAGGCTCATTATACAT
>JAPLLP010000051.1:0-448 GCA_026387515.1 Candidatus Omnitrophota bacterium
TCTTGGGACGCAAAGCTTCCGGTCCTTGATGGGATAGCGGAGTTGCCAGCAAGCAAAATAACAACAGAAGCCCTTAGGGATCACCTTAAGGGCTTTATTTTATATGGGCGCTTTCAGGGGGCTCAAGATGAAAAACATGTTTTTTTATAACTACAAAAAGGCAAGGATCCTTATTATTGATGACGAAGAGGATGTTTGTGTCTATCTTAAGTCTATCCTGGAGAGGACGGGTAAGTTCGAAGCCTGGGCTACCACTAGCCCTATAGAGGGCATTGAGTTGGCTAAACGCGTGCACCCGGATATGATCCTTCTGGATATTATGATGCCAGAAATGGACGGGACAGAAGTGGCTGAGCGCCTCCACAAAGACGATGAGGCTAAAAACATCCTTGTAGTATTTGTCAGCGTATTGGTAAGCCCTCGGGATATCAAGGAGAGCGGCGGGATG
>JAPLLP010000051.1:491-2340 GCA_026387515.1 Candidatus Omnitrophota bacterium
CAAGCCTATAGATAAAGATGATTTGATAATTCGCCTGGAGACGTTGCTTCAGGAATCGCATACGGCAAAATAGAAAATAGGTTTTTCGTGCGGTTTAACCATCCCAAGCGCTTTGCGCCTGGGATTTTTTTATGGCGCTGATTTTGCTTTTATTTATTAGGGGTGAGTGTTATAATCTTAATGGAAAGCTAAGCCACCCCGCGCTAAGCGGATTTGCGCGGGTGTTCACTATTGCGAAGGGGGAGATATGAAAAATGTGGCATTAAAGGTAAGCGCGATAATCTTTTTATTAGTATCTCTGGCGCATCTGTTAAGGCTGGCCCTAAAGATTAATATCATGGTAGGACAGTCGTCAGTGCCTATGTGGTTAAGTATTTTCGGGTTCCTGGGGCCTTTGTTTCTCGCGTTATGGATATTCGGCCTGCTCAAGAAATAAGGTTTATCTTTTAAGCATTTTTTGTTATGCAAGATAAAAATAAGTGGTATTTTAGGAAAGGCACGCTCATTATTGCCATCCTTAGCGTAGGGCCTCTGGCGTTGCCGCTGGTTTGGGCTAATCCCCGCATTTCTCTAAAGATAAAAATCATCATCACTATCGTGGTAATAGCCTTGACCTATTTTCTTACCAAGGCTTTTATCGATTCGCTCAAAGTTTTAAAAGATACTATCGGGCAATTAAATATGTGATTTACGCCGCTTAAATTCAAAGAAGGAAAATTATGGCTGAGAAGAGAAATTATGTGAGGTTTCCCTGTGAGGGGGAGGTAGAGCTTATGCCTAAAGAGCCAGGTAAAGATGTTATCCAGGCTAAACTCGTAGATATGGGTTTTTTAGGGTTTTGCATATTCCTGGATCAAAAAATAGAAATAGGGACACGCGTAGATTTTAATATATATATCAAGCTTATCAGGGAGAATTTTGTTGGCGAAGGTAAGGTTATAACCATGCAACAAGTAAAGAAATATAGGAAGACTTTTTTCCGGGTTGCCGTAGCGTTTATGGGGATAGAGAAAGACAGGATTTTGTCTATTTTAACCAAGATCCAGGATATTATTAACAGGGAAAAGAAGCGGCGGTGGCAATCCGGAGATGCGGGAGTCGGCCTGCTTTAGTAATCTGCGGGAATATGCCCCGTATTATACGGCAACACCCAACCTTATCGGAAAGGTTGGTGTTCCGCTTTCTGCGTAACAAAAAAACCCCTGATTCCAAGGGGTTTTTTGTAGGTGATAGGCCTCTCTAGCTTTCGCTATCGTTCGCCCGTCCTCCTTGCACAGAAAGTGCACACCCGCGCAATTTTCGCCGCGAGGCGAACACTGGCCCAATTTCTATCTGGGCCAGGTGCAACTAGCGCTGGGTGCTGCCTTCTTGCAAATAAAGTATGCCATATTTTTAGCCGGATTTCAAGCATGTTTACAATTGGTAGCCTTAAATTGCGTTCGCGGTTCATCCTCGCTCCCATGTCAGGGATCACGGATTTGCCTTTTCGTCTGCTCAACCGTCGCTTCGGGTGCGAGCTGGCGTTTGTGGAGATGATCAATGCCCGTTCTCTGGGGTATAAAAGTAAAAAAACCCAGAGGTTGTTATCCACTAATGATAAAGACCGGCCTTTAGGCGTGCAGTTGTTAGGTAAGGAATCGGACTATCTCTTAAGGGCCCTGGATATTCTTAACCGTTACAATTTTGATCTCCTTGATTTTAACGCTGCCTGCCCTGCCCCAAAAGTTACCCGTAGGGGAGAAGGCGCCAGTCTTTTAAAAGACCCCAAAAAACTAGGGGTTTTGCTTAAGTTGTTGGTTGATAATTCTCCGGTTCCGGTGACGGTAAAGATACGCTTAGGCTGGGATAA
>JAPLLP010000323.1 GCA_026387515.1 Candidatus Omnitrophota bacterium
GATAAAAGCGCGGGATCAGAATCTTCAAGAACAGCTTCCAGGTAATTAGCCATATCCTCTTCTGTTTTCAGGTATTCTGCCGCATCCCACGGAATTGTCTTTATTTTATTGTTTGCCATATTTTAACCCTCCTGAAGCATATCAGCCAATTTAAGTGTATCCTATAGAATACAGATTGTCAAGTAAAAAGCAGCATAAAGCTTCAAGGTTAACCGGAGAGAAATAGGATTAAATCTATTCAGCCTGTTGCCCAAACAACCATCGGGTACGTTTGAGGTAGCAAGCCGGAAGAACTTTGCAGCTCCTTCGTCGCCGGAAACAGTTACGCGAGTCGCGCCTTCGAGCACACCTTGGGGTCAATTTTATGGGGTATCACCGGGAGCGACGGACACATTGTCCGTCATTGCAGAAATCTCCGTAAAATCAACACGGACAGTGCTTAACGAGCTTTTGCTTTTAAAAAATCTTCCCAAATATTCCCGTTTCCCAAGGATACCTATTTACTGCGAACCTTGACTGTCCCGATCTCAGAAAAAGTTTATTGTATGTCATCTAAAAGTTAAAAGTGGACTCTTCAACGGAACTGTGAATAATTTGGTATGGCATAATAAAAGTAAGGGCGATAGGTTGTCTATAAGGCTAATTCAAGAACGATTACATCATACTGTACCGTAGGAATTTTTTTATCCCCTGTGTCCACGACATCTATCATGCCGATTTCTTTTAAATAGCCTACATCCTGGAGTACATTTTTTATGTCCCTGTTTGATATTTTAGCAAGCTCGTACACGGACGATGGTTTTCTGTCCTTAATAGTTTTTAGGAGTTCAAGCCTTTTTTCTGTAAGCACCTTCCTCAGGTCCTTGATGCTGCTGAAATATACAGCGCTCTTTTTTTTTACTGTCTTACCCTCAGACAGTCTTTCAAAGGCTTCACCGGCTTCGCTTAAGGCATCATCCAGCTTTTTTATCTCTATGTGTATCTTCTTAATCTTCATCCCATCTCCTCCCTCTTACCTTCTGCAAATCCTCTTTGAAATCAGCCAAAAGAGTCCAAATATCAGTAAACGAATATTCTTCTTCCGTATTGAAAAAGTGTCTGTGATACCCCTTCCCCTCGGCATTATCGTAGCCAACTAACCTTATGCGGTCTTTAACGTATACTATAGAAATCTTAATTCCATGAGGCTTATCTTTGGTCTTTGGCACTTTCCATATTTTAATCTCTACAATCTCATCTGCCTTTACTTCTTTTGTATGGACAATCAGCGCCGTATCCATAGTTGGTATATTATACCCACCATTGTTCAATGTCAACCACAAAGCAGTAACTTAAAATTCGGGGCAGAAGCATATTTTATCCGCAAGGGTATGCGGGTTTGCCGGAATGATTCTTTCTCGTCATTCCGGCAAAAAACATCTTCTCTTAGCGTTCTCTGCGGGCTCGAACGACCCTGTTGAAAAACGGGGGAGTGGGCGAGAGAAAGAAGGCAGTTGTCAAAAACCTGAGGGTCAGCTTTATTCTTGACTTTGAAGGGTAACACATAAGGCACGCACGACCCGCTCACTGAGAGGGCACGCCGGCAGAGAGCACAAGGTTTAATTGCGAATGGAGTGAGCAACAGCAACGTTCCGGCCATGTCAAATTGAACAGCAAAGAAACAGCCTAAAATACTTTTTATGAGTTCATCAAATTTCGATAATATTACGGTATATCGAGAAGTACCATATTGGATTTAGGATCAAGGTCTCTTATCGCATTAATACCTTTTAATTCAAATATAACCGCCTCAAGGACAATGAAGGTTTCCGCCATCTCCCGCAGGCACCCTACCCTTGTACGATCATGCTTGC
>JAPLLP010000305.1 GCA_026387515.1 Candidatus Omnitrophota bacterium
AGGCAGTGCTTCTGGTGGTCGGATGCGGTGATCGCGCTCAACCCTTATTGGAAGATTGAAATAAGCGGCTTAGACAATATCGATAAAAAACGCACCTATATAATAATAGCCAACCACCAGAGCCTGGGCGATATCGTACTCGCCTATCAGATAAAAATGCAGTTCAAATGGGTGGCTAAAGAAAGTTTGTTTAAGATACCTTTTGTCGGGTGGTCGCTGGCGCTGGCCAAACACATCAAACTCCAAAGAGACAATCTAGGCAGTATAAAGAAGGTTTACCGGGAAGCAGGTCATTGGTTACGTAGCGGGATATCAATACTTTTCTTTCCGGAAGGGACACGTAGTGAAACGACTGAGATGGGAGATTTCCGTAACGGCGCGTTTAAGCTGGCGATAAAAGAACAGGTACCGATATTGCCAATATTGTTTGAAGGGACCGGCACGGCCATACCCAGGGGTAGCTGGATATTTACCACCAAAACTTCCGCTAAGGTAAGGATCCTCCCTCCCATAGAAACAACTGATTATCAGCCAGCAGATTTCGTTAAACTCAAGGATTTAGCGCGCTCTGTTTTAGAAAAAGGATCTTGATGCCGGACCAGCTATCTGTTTTCTAAGTTTTACAACCTCTTCCCTTATGCCAAAGGCTATTGCTTCATATTCATCTTTGATCCCCAATTTTAGCCCCCCTATTTTAAGTTCGTCAAAATAAAAAGGCCTACCAAAAGTTATTCTTATCGGATGAGGCCTGGGAAGCGACTTTGTTCTCGGCCAAGCTTCGTATGAACCTGCTATTAATACAGGAACCAGCGGAATATTCAGCTCTTTTGCCAATATCCCAACCCCTTTTTTGAATTCTTTGATATTTCCGTCGATAGTTCTTTGAGCCTCCGGGAAGATACAGACCATCTTTTTGTTCTTAAGAACATAAGAAGATGCCTGCATGGCTTCCACGAAATGCACACCCGGATCAATGGGAATAACCCTGATATATTTTACGATATTTTTAATGAAAGGCTGTTCGAAATAGGCTCTAAAACCGACGAAGAAAAGGCCCTTTCGTAAACTCGCAGGCATAGAAGCCTCAACAATAAACGCATCCAGGTAACTGCTATGGTTAACGCACAAGATAAACTTACCCACCCTCGGAATATTTTCTGCTCCGTTAACCTTTAATCCCCAGATTACCCGAAACAAAAAGCGTAACATTTCAGCAAATAACAGCATCACTAGAATTGTCGTACGGTTTGGCGCTAGATTTACCTTTTTTATTATATCTTCGGCGGGCTTTACGTTTAAAATCTCATTCCATAAAGTTTGGCTCTCGACCTTTGGAATGGACTCTCTTTGACCCCCTTCGCCCGGAACCAGTCTTTCTATCTCGAGAATAAGCTCTTTAACAGTAAACACCTTAGACATTAACTCATTTGGAATGCGAATGTTTAGCGCCTGCTCTAACGCTATTATTAGTTCTACGCGTCCCAAGGAATCGATACCGAGATCCAATTCGATATGATCTACCGGGCATATCTGTCTTTCTAATTTTGCGTGTTTAGTCAGTGCCTCGATTATCTTCCTTCCGACACCGGAGGTGATCAGCCTGAGATCCTCATCTGAAACGGGGATTTCCTCCATCTCGCCTTTTAACTTTATGCCCATAAGCTCATCTTGATATTTGTGCTTAACTTCATACCTTTTTATCTTGCCCAACCTCGTGCGCGGGATGTCTCCATTTGCAATAATATAGCCCTTGATACGTTTGTAGGGAGCAAGCCCCTCAGATAAATTTTCCAACTCCCACCTGATCGTACTATTAATATCGACCTGTCCAACCTTGCGGAAATTGTCAGTGTCGGGCACTATTACGGCGGAAAGCCTCTCCTCCTCTGCCCCGCCGACACCAAGAACGCATATTTCTTTAATGTAAGGACTCTTGCTATAATGGGATTCTACCTCTTCGGGATAGATATTTTTTCCGGAGCTTAAAACAATTATCTCTTTTTTCCTTCCTGTAATATAAAGATAGCCGTCCTTATCTATACGGCCCAGGTCGCCGGAGTAAAACCAGCCGTCCTTTAAAACATTCAAGGTATCCTCCGCTCTGTTGAAGTAACCTTTCATGACATTAGGGCCTTTGATCGCCACCTCACCAATACCCGTCGCATCGGGATTATCGATTTTTAATGTTACATCCGGGATCACTATACCGACAGAACCGATCTTCTGCCTCTTTAATGGGTTAAAGGTTACCACCGGCGATGTTTCGGTAAGCCCGTATCCTTCCAGTATTGTGAAACCGATCTTTGCGAGAAATCTCGCCGCTTCTTCATTTAACTTAGCGCCGCCACAGGCAAAAAATCTTAAGGCTTGCCCGAATGGCCGGTGTATTTTCGGTAGAGTCAGCTTGCTTAAATTTATTCCGATAAACTTTCTTATCTGCCACAATATCTCTATCAGCCCAAAAAGAGGCATCCTAAGTAAAAACGGCATCGACTTGATCTTCTCTAATATATTCGTAAAAAAGAGAGAGAAAAGTTGCGGTACCCCTACCAATACCGTTACCCCGGTCTCTCTCATCAAATTCAGCAATTCATCGCTCCTCAGGCTTGAAGTATATGTTATCCGTGCGCGGGAAAAAAGAGGCGTGATCAGTGTAATCATAAAAGGGTAGGAATGATGTAGCGGTAGTATCGATATGAAATTATCCTTATCCGAAAAGAGTTTCAGCTTGTCAATGCTTTGAAAATTAGAGCAAAGATTTTTGTGCGTGAGCATTACCCCTTTTGGCGAGCCTGTGGTGCCTGATGTATAGATAAGCGAAGCTATATCTTCGGGCAGAACTTCGGGCCACATTACGCCTTCGCGCGAGGCAGATTTGATCTGCGCCAGGC
>JAPLLP010000077.1:0-3510 GCA_026387515.1 Candidatus Omnitrophota bacterium
GAATTGCGCGGGTGTTCATCTACTATGAATAACTTAATCTATGGCGATATGTATAATCAAGACCCTTATGTGCGTAAAAGGTTTGCTGAATGCTGCCGGCTGCTTGAACCCTTTATTAAAAAGGGGATAAAAATCTTGGATATCGGTTGCTATACGGCGGATATATTGAATGTTATTAAAGAACAGGTGGACTATTTAGGCATAGATAGCGATAAAGAGGCCCTGAAGATTGCAAAAATGAGGGGGGCGAAAATCCTGGAAATTGATTTTGAAAAGCAGGGTATACCTTTGGATCAAAAGTTTGATATCGTAATCGCAACCGAAATATTGGAACATCTTAAAGACCCCCAAGAACTGCTCAATCAGATTAAGTTGCTATTGAAAGATGATGCAGTGGTGCTTGTTTCGTTGCCCAACGAATGTACTTTATATCACCGGATTAAAGTAGTATTTGGGCAGGGCATTGACGGTACCGGATTTGCCCCGCATTATCACCTGCATTTCCCGACTATGCGGCAGAACCATCAATTTATCAGTAAAAATTTTAGAATAATAAAAGTGCAGTATTGGGCGCATGCCGATGTCGGTGGATTGGCGGGGAAGTTATTTAAAATGATACCTCAGACGTTTTGGAGCGCACTGGCGGATTTTAGCCCTTCGCTATTTGCCAGGGGCGCAATTTATTTATGTCGAAAAATATAAAAGCTATTAGCATATCAGTTTCTATTATACTTACCGCCTTTCTCTTGGTGCTGATTTTTGACCATAGAATAGTCTCTGCGCTTTTTTCAGGCCGTTTAGTTTACGGGATGGATCTTTATCATTTCTACTCTTGGCGCGTATTTATTGATAAATCGCTTTTGTCAGGTAAAATTCCCCTCTGGGCGCCGTTTAACTTTGGAGGCTATCCTTTCGTTGCGTCTTTACAGCCGGCAATATTTTATCCTTCAACCCTCATGCATCTCATATTGCCCATAAAGGCTGCTTATAATCTTGAGATTATAGGCGGCATGCTTTTAATGGCTTTTTTCATGTATTTATGGCTAAAAGGTTTTTCTTTATCAGGCCTTTCGATTTTAGCCGGCATGTTGATCTTTACGCTTTCCGGTTTTACCGCCTATCGGATATGGGCCGGGCATATCAGCCATTTGCGCTGCGTTATATGGCTTCCTTTGGTTTTTTACGCTGTGCGCAAGTGCCTTGAAACCAAAGACCGCCTTACTTTTTTTACATTTTTGTTTATCGCGGCCTGGGCAATAGGCTTTGAACTTACCTCCGGGTTCCCTCAATTCGTAGTGTATACCTTTCTTAACCTGTTGATCTATGTTTGCGGATACATTATTTTAATTCAAAAAGATCAGGATGTTAAAAAAGGTTTTTTTCTGATTTTTCTGCTTGGTTTTTTCGTTTTAGCGCTTTTTCTCTGCCAGGTCATTCCTACGCTTGAAGATTTTAAATTTTCCTCAATCGATCGCTCTTTTGACTATGCCTCACAATTTTCCCTCCCCCTTAAGGGTCTTATCACTTTTATTTTGCCTAACTTTTTTGGCAGCCCGCTGAATAATAATTACCGAACGGACTTAACAGAAGGTTACTACTGGGAATTGCAAAATTATTTCTCAATAATAGGTTTGTTCCTGGCGTTTCTTGCGGTTTGGAGCCTAAGACGAAACAGGCCTTACTTCCAGAATAAGAATATAATCATGATTATGGCAATCATCTCAATTTTTTCATTATTGATTGCCCTTGGGAAGAATACCCCGCTATTTGGGATTTTGTACTATTTGGTTCCCGGGATAAAAGGGACTCGGGCGCCAGCCAGGATATTAGGGTTCCTTTCTTTTTCAATTGCCACGCTTTCTGCGTGCGGATTTGAGGGGTTCAAGGGGTATCTGGAAAATAAATTTAAAGGGAGAAGGGCGCTGGTTTCAATAATCCTTATCGCGGCATTAGGCCTTATTTACTCAGATTTGACTTGTGGCGCGTGGAATCGGGGCAGGTCCAGAATTACGGGTTTATCAGTTCATTAGAAAATATCCTGGGAGCCAATACCTTCCGGCTCATTCATTTTGATAATTTGTTGAAAAACCTGAATGCGCAAAAAGTAAGAAAACTATTGAATGTGAAATATGTAGTATTGCCAAAAGCCATGCCGCGTTCGTATAGCGCTAAAGAAATGGTAAGCGATAAGGAGGTTTTGATTGATCAGCAATCTCCCGGAGGGTTTTCGCTTATGAACAGCTATGCCTATTCCGCTTGCGAAAATTTCCTGGAAGGCCAATATGAGGTAAACTATTATCTTAAGGTTGATAATATCAAGAGCCATGTCTCGGTTGCAGAAATCGGTATATTGAGTTGTTCAGATCAGATCATTGTTTCTAGAAAACTTAAAGGCGAAGATTTCAAGGGGCAAAATGTTTTTTCGTCCTTTACTCGGCTAATAGGGCTTAAAGACATCGCCGGCCTTAAATTCTATGTGCGTTATTACGCTAATCAGGAGGCCAATCTTTGGCTGGATAGGATTGAGGTCAAGCCGTTAGAGCATAATCCGGATGATACTGTGTATGATGATCGAGATTCGGGAACGATAGTTTTAGAAAACAAGGATTTTCTTGAGCGGATCTCGTTTATTCCTTGCGCTTATATTGCTGGGGGTCAGGATGCGCTTGGTATATTACGGAATGACAGTTTTTCTCTTGAGAAGGTTATTCTTCTGGATAAGGCGCCGTCAGCCGAATTTAATGATGCTATCACGGCAAATCCTTATAAGGAAACGGCTGCATTGACTTTGAGCCCAGAAATAAAGATTACCGAATACGCTTCTGACGGGATAGCCTTTTCGATGCATGCTCCGCAGAATGGTTTTATCCTTTTAAGCCAGATATATTATCCCGGATGGCAGGCTGAGATTGACGGGGTGCCGGCAGAGGTTCAGCGGGCGGATTACGCCTTATCGGCAATTGCCGTAAAAAAAGGCGCACACCAGGTCAGGCTTTATTATCTTCCCTGGTACTGGCATTTAATCCTGGCCGTTTCTATTATATCCTGGCTTGTAACCATGGTAGTTATTGTGACGTGCATCTTTAGGAGAAGATTATGGTAGAACAATTAATAGGCCTTATCCCGGCGGCAGGAAAAGGTTTAAGGCTTTATCCGTATACAGATACTACGCCAAAACCGCTCTTATATGTAGACGGAGTTCCTATTATGCTCCGGAACATCGCATTGATGCGTGATCAACTGGGGATAAGGAAGATATATATAATTGTTGGATATAAAAAAGACGAGATAATTGAAGTTTTCGGAGACGGTAAGAGTTTGGGCGTGGAAATTATTTACATCGAAACCCACGCCGTAGAAAAAGGTCTGGCAGACGGGATGCTGCTTGCCAAAGACCTGATAAAAAGCGCTTTTTGCGTAATCTTGGGCGATGAGGTTTATCACGATTCCAATCATCATGAACTGCTTAATTTAGCGTTAGAGGATTTTGACGCGATATGCGCGATAAAG
>JAPLLP010000077.1:3523-19094 GCA_026387515.1 Candidatus Omnitrophota bacterium
AAAGGAGGTAAAGCATCCTTATATAATCAGGAAAAACTATTCCGTAGAGCTTAAAAACGGCTTGATTGTTTCGTTGGTTGAGAAACCCCAGATCATCAAAAATAATCTTTTAGGGTGCGGGACATATATTTTTAAGCCGGAGATTTTTGATTTTATCAAGATAACCCCACTTTCCTTAAAAAGCAAAAGAATAGAGTTGATGGATGCCATCGATTTGATGGCCAAAAGAAATAAGCGGGTTGCGCCCTTTATGCTAAAAGGCGAATATATCAATATAAACAATATCGACGATTATAATTCAGCTAACTATATGCTTAGGTCGGTGAATTTTTCTAAAAAAACCACCAGCCTGATAATTCCTGCCTATAATGAAGAAGGCTCCATCGGGTATGTGGTCGAGGATTTTAAAGGAAGGGTTGATGAGATATTGGTGGTAAATAATAATTCCTCCGATAATACCGAAAAAATCGCTTTAGAAAAAGGGGCCCGCGTATTGACTGTACGGAGATGCCCTGCAAAAAGGCATGGCTCAGGCTTCCGGAGATATATTAATCCTGACCGAGGCGGACGGGTCTTTTTTTGCCCGGGACCTGGGCAAGATCATGGAATACATGAAGGATGCCGATATGGTATTGGGCACCCGGACCACAAAGCAGATGATCGAGCAGGCAGCCAACATGCATGTCCTTTTAAGGTGGGGTAATGTCGTAGTTGCCAAGCTGATCGAGTTCTTATGGCTCTATAAAAATGAGCCGCGACTGACCGATGTAGGATGCACTTATCGCGGGATCTGGAAATCTGTATACTTAGAGATTAAGGGTTCCCTTGCGGCGGCTGGTCCGGAATTTTCTCCGGAGATGATTATTGAGGCGATGCACCATAATAAACGCATAATAGAGATACCTATTACTTATTCCGGTAGGATCGGCGGTGAGTCAAAATTTTCTAAAAGTATTTTTTCCAATATCAGGACCGCAAGTAAAATGCTTAAGTTGATCTTTTATAAAAAGTATTTGGATGTACTTGAACGTTATTCTATAACTCGTATCCAGTGAATAAGAATAAACCTTTATCGGAAAAAAAAGTAATTATCGCAAGCTACACCCATATTTCCCATGGGGCCTATACTACTATCGGGGGGCCCGCCCTTACCGTTAAGAAGTATTTACTGGCAAATAAAATAAAATGTTTAGTGTGTATTTGGCAGCCGGTTCCCATTTCCGATACCTTATCTACTATCGAAGAGGTATTTGAAAACGGTAAAGAGGTTATAAAGAGAAAATTTTATGTTGTTAATTGGCCTTTTGGCAGGAAAAAAGCGATTTCTCTTATTTATGTATTGTTAAAATTCAGGGATATTATATCAACGCTTACCTTTTCTTTTGGGTTAAGGGGGAGTTTCGATATTTTTATTGGGGTCGAATCTTTAAATACGATTATAGGGATTTTATTGCGCAGGATCAGGTTAGTCAGAACGGTAATATATTACAACCTTGATTACGCCGAAGTAAGATTCAAGAATCGGGCGCTGAATTATATTTTTCATGCTTTGGATATATTTGCCGTTAGGCACGCAGATTATACCTGGAATCTCGCAGAAGGTATAATTGACGCCCGAAACAAGAGGGGCGTTCTTAATAAGAAAATTAGGCCTCCGTTACTTGTGCCTATAGGTATTGATTTATCCGCAATTAAGCCGTTAGATATCGAACAGATTGAACGAAACACATTGGTCTATCTGGGGATACTCGCCCCGATGCAGGGAGTTCAGTTAATTGTCGAAGCGCTTCCTGAAATATTAAAAAGCATGCCCGATGTCAAATTAATCATTATTGGTTCCGGGCAGCTTGAGGAAACTCTTAAGCTCGTGGTAGCCAAAAATGACTTGGCCAAACACGTTACCTTTACCGGCATTATAACCAATGAGGAAGCCAATAGCATTCTATGCAGCTGCGCTTTAGGAATTGCCCCTTATTTTCCTGATCCTAATTCAGCAATGAGGGGGTCTGATCCCACCAAACCAAAAATGTATTTAGCGTGTGGTTTACCGGTTATAATAACAAGGGTGCCTCCCATAGCCCGCCTAATAGAAGAAAATAAGGCAGGTCTTGTTATAGGTTATAGCAAAGAAGAACTTGTGGGTGCGGTTTTAAGGCTGCTTAGCGATGAAAAGCTTTATCTTGAGTGCAGAAAGAATGCCCTTGAGGTCGCCAAGCAATTCGATTGGATAAACATAATGAACAATGCCTTTAGTTATGATTATTGATATAACACCCGGCCCAGATCGGCTACCCGGCGCAAATCTGAATTGCGCCAGTGTCCCCCGGTGGGGAAATTGGGCCGGTGTTCGCTGCTGCGAAGGAGGCGGGTTAAGAAAATGCTAATTCAAAAAAAGCGGTCGGCTTGTATTTCTTGCGGCGCGGCTCTGGCTGAGGACATAGTGATCATTGGTGAGCAGTATCCTAGCGCTGTTTTTGTCTCTGAAAATAGTCCGGTTGCGAGCGAACTAAAAGCTACCAGCCTTAATCTCACGCGTTGCACCAATGAAAGTTGCGGCTTGGTTCAACTCGCCAACGAATACGACCTTCAGTACGTTTTTGACCATTATCCCTACGAAAGCGGCTCAACGGCTACGATGAAGCAGATCTTACAGGATGTTGTCGATGATGCCCAGCGCATAGCTACGCTTGGAAGCGATGATGTTGTTCTTGATATCGGAGGAAACGATGGCACATTATTGAGCTTGATCCGTCAACCTGTGCGGGCCCGCGTGAACATTGACGCTGCTGCCGGAGTCGCGCAACTGGTTTCGGCCCCGGACTATCGGCACGTCCACGCCCGGTTCAGCGCGCAAGTTTATGGTGACCTGGGGCTTCCCAATCCGCGGCTCATTTTCAGCGTGGCGATGTTCTATCATCTGAACAATCCCATAGATTTCTGCCGCAGCATCAGCCAGATCATGTCGGATGATTCAGTTTGGGTGCTTCAGATGACATATCTGGGGACAATGTTGCGCGACAACATCTTTGATAATATTGTCCATGAACATGCGGCCTACTACTCATTATCATCGCTTGAGGCTTTATTGTCGCGGGTTGGCTTGCGTATCGCAGAGGCCCGCTGTATTGATAGTTACGGTGGTAGCCTTCGGGTCTTTATTGTCAAAGATCCGGAAAAGTTTCCCAAGAAATATTGGCGTAAGGACTATGTTGATCTTCAACGTTTTGAAACCGAGCAGCAAACCAACACCTACGAGGCGCTTTGCGCCTTCAATAGCCGCGCCCAGTTGCTCCGCGACTCTATCGGAGCGATCGTAGACCATCTGGTGCAACGCTACGGGCCATTGTGGGGGTTCGGCGCCAGTACCAAGGGCAATATGATCCTGCAGTATCTTGGGATCAAGACGGACCGCATGTCCTGTATTCTCGACAATAGTCCCAAAAAGATCGGCACATGGACTATGGGTTCGATGATCCCGATTGTCGATGAGGCATCGTATCTTGACCGTTTGCCTGAATACCTGTTCGTATTGCCTTATTATTATACAAATGCG
The DNA here is from genome assembly GCA_026387515.1 of Candidatus Omnitrophota bacterium. Next base: position 7,077 of record JAPLLP010000077.1, read on the forward strand.
TTTGTTAAGATCATTCAGAAGCGGATCTCTGCTGGACGCAAAGTGTATCTATTTGTTCCATTGCCGTATCCGCATTTCGTAACAGTATAAAGGAGGGCTGATGAAAAGCATGCTTGGCAATATTGAAGTTTTGGACGCATCATGCAATATAAGCACCGTGCAAGATGGCCGTGGAGCGATATTCACCTGGCTGCCGGACCAACCGATCGTAGAATTTAATATGCTTTACTTCCTGCCTAACAAGATCCGCGGAAACCACTATCATCCGGAAGTCGTGGAATATTTTTTGATTGTTGATGGATCGGTAGTCATGGTTACAAAAGATCCCACTACCGGCAAGGAGATCAACATGCTCGCTAGCCGCGGGGTTTGTTTTCGCACCCCGCCCAATACCCCTCATGCGGTACACGCGATAACCCAGTCTATCTGTATATCGTGCCTGAGTAAGCCATGGGACAAGTGTGGTCGGCCTATCGTCTATGAAGACTTGATACCGTTCGATTCCGATTACGTTAATCATATGAAGTCGTTAGATCCTAACTACAATCCAAATAACAATACCGGTAAATCCCCTGACCAGAAATGAAAACCGTTGCCGTGGTTGGCGCGGCGGGTTTTGTGGGTACGCAAGTTGCCCGTGCCGTCGCAGCTAGTGGCCGTTATAACCTGATTCCCGTGTTGCGTAATGATCCTGCTAGAGACCTATTGGCCAAAGCGGAGATCGTCGTTTATGCCGCCAATCCGGCTCGACGCTTTCAGGCAGAAAAAGATCCAACGCATGATTTTGAAGAGACGGCTGAGAAGACGGCCAGGTTTCTTGCCTTGTCAGGCGGTAAACGTTTCGTATTGGTTTCTACTTTATCCTGTCGAACCCAACTCAATACCAACTACGGACGTAACCGGCGTGCCTGCGAACTAATGGCCTTGGAAGATAACGCGCTTGTCATTCGCTTGGGGCCAATGTACGGCGGCAATCGTACAGATGATACGCTCCATAGGATTCTTTCGGGTCTTGCGGTATTTGTGGCGGCTGAGACACGATATGCCTACGTTGATGTTGTCTGGGCAGGGGAAAAGATAGTTGAATTACTTGAAGAGCCCGGTGGTATCCGCGAGATAGGAGCCCGAAACGCTGTTTGCCTCGGAGATCTACGTGATCATTTTGCCTCGGTCAGCACGTTCTCTGGCATTGACGACACGCAGATCCCCGAAGGTTGCAACGACGGTCCTGATGCCCGGGATGTATTTCGCTTTGCGCAGCAGTTAAGGCGAGCATACGGGTCGAAAGATTAATGGAAAACACAGTTTCATTATTATCGGACAAAAAGATTATCGTAGCCAGTTATACCCATTTTATCGACGGCAAAGAAACGACCATCGGAGGTCCGGCGTTAGCTTTGCGGGAGTATTTGCGGGATAAGGTCAACCTGTTAATGTTTATCCGGCAACCCATGCCGCTCTCAGATACCCTGACTGCAACAGCAATGATTGTTCGTCGTGGGCAGGCTGTTACGATACGCAGGCTTCCCGTGATTAATTGGCCTTTTGGCAGGGAAAAGGCCATCTCCGCGCTCTATGTGGTCTTAAAATTGAGGGATATTTTTTCTGACCTGTATTTTGTTTTAAGTTCAGGTGTACATTTCGATATATTTATCGGAGTGGAAGCGGTAAATGCCCTGGTAGGGGTTTTCTTGCGAGGGATCGGTTGTGTTGAAAAGGTAGTGTACTATAACCTTGATTATGGCGAACACAGGCTTCCCAACCCCATCTTAAATTTTATCTTCCATTTTTTGGACCGCAAGGCGGCTTCTCACAGCGACTACACCTGGGGGCTTTCAGGCGAGATGGCCAAGGCGCGCAAAAGAATGGGGTTGGATGATGCGCGCGCTTCTTTCCATTTGGTCGTGCCTGTTGGGATACATTTTTCACGCATACGGCGCCTTCCGACGAGAGTAATAGATAGGCAACGCATCGTATACCTGGGAGTTTTGTCAGAACATCAGGGTGTTCAGCTTATTTTGGAGGCGCTCCCGGATATAGTTAAGGATATCCCGGGCGTTAAATTGACAGTAATTGGTACCGGCCCGCTTGAGGCGAAACTAAAATCCATGGTAAAGGAGAATAAGCTGGAGGGACATGTTGATTTTACCGGCCTTATCCCCGATAAGGAAGCTGAAGATATTCTTTGCAGTTCTGCGCTCGGATTAGCCCCTTATTTAGACGACCCCCGTTCTAATAAAAAAACCACCGAGCCTACAAAACCTAAAACCTACATGTCCTGCGGATTACCGGTAATAATTACCAGGGTTCCCCCTAATGCCGGTGAGATCGAAAAAAACGGGGCCGGTATTTTAATCGACTATGAGAAGAATGATTTAATAGATGCCGTAAAATTGTTGCTGACAAATGACCAGGTATATAATGAATATAGAAGCAGGGCTATCGAATATGCCTCAAGATTTGATTGGCAGAATATTTTTGATAACGCCTTTAGACCATTATTATGGCAAGAAAATTTAAAGTAGGGCTTATATCTTTAAAGAAGGGTGATAGCTGTCCTCCGGCAGGATTGCTTTATGTCGGCACATACCTTAAGAAGCATTTAGGTAACGATATAGATATAAAAATCATCGACCGTAATTTTGAGGATATCGGCGAGTCAGTGAGAGCGGGTAATTTTGATTTAATCGGGATGGGCGCCATGACCGTGCATTATGGTCAAGCCTTGCGCTTAGCCAGGGCGATAAAAAAAGAGATGCCCATACCCATTATTATTGGCGGCGTGCATATTTCTACTCTCCCTGAATCTTTTGAAAATTGCTTTGATGCGGGAATAATAGGTGAAGGCGAAGAGACAATGTTGGATATTATCAAACATTCTTTAAATAAGGGTTTTCCGCGCCTGGAAGATTTAGCTAAGATTAGAGGGGTGATATGCCTTGACGCGGGCAAGCTGGTTAAGGCAGAAGATAGGTCTTTCATAAAAGTCCTGGATGATCTGCCCAGGCCCGATTGGAGCATGATTGACAGGAGATATTTCGCGGAGACCGCCTCGACTACTTTCGGAGAATTCGGGGTAGCTGGCAATATCCTGACCTCCCGGGGATGTCCTTATAAATGTATTTTTTGCTCGACCACTAAATTCTGGAATAATTTGCGTTTTCATTCCGCGGAATACGTTTTGCAACAGTTGCGCGATATCATCGTAAATTATAAATGCACCCACATACAGATATGGGATGATCTGTTTACCATTAACCGGCCAAGGTTATTGAAGATATCGGAGCTGTTAAAGAAGGACCGGCTTTTAAATAAGAGGATCAAATTTAATTGCCAGCCAAGGCCGAATCTGGTCAATGACCGGCTTTGCGAGATATTAAAAGACATGAACGTGAAGCTTGCGATCTTTGGTTTTGAGACGGGAAGCGAAAAAGTGCTTAAGTATTTAAAACGCGGCACAGTGACTGTCGAAGACAATAAAAGGGCTATTCTTTGCTGCCGTAAGCACGGGATTAAGGTGCAGGGAAGCGTAGTACTGGGTAGTCCCGGAGAAACAATAGAAGATATGCGCCAGACTCTTGATTTTTTGGATTTTGCCGTAAAAAACAAGGTGCAGCGATTATGGGCTTTTGTATTAACTCCCTTTCCCGGTACTCAGATCTGGGAGATAGCCAAGCAGCGCGGAAAAGTCAGCGATAAGGGTTTTGACTGGGATTCGCTTGATCATCAGAATATAGATAGGCCACTTTTATTGGATGATACGGTTGACCTAAAGGAATTTCAGAAGATTTTTGACGGAATAAGGAAACGCATAATAAGATTTAGATTAAATAAGCTTATTTCATTTGTTCTTAGCAATCCGTTTAAAACTTTTGCCTATGCCTTAAAAAATCCTATTAGCGGGATCAACCTTTTATTTACCAAAAAAGATGTATAGCCGCATTTTGACTGTATAATGAAAAAACATGTTTATGTAATTTTATTTTTTGGGGTAGCTACGCTGGTCTTTACCTACCCGTTAATTATTATTAAGATCGGTTCCTACATTCCGGCTTTTTTCTCCACGGATGAAACTTTCGGCGCCTTATGGGATAGCTGGCGGATTAAATATTCATTGCTTCACGGTATTTCTGTAACAAAAACTAATTTTGTTGCCTATCCCTTTGGTATAAATCTATATGCTTCGGCTTTCATATCATATTTATGGCTGGCCTTGACTTACTTACTTAGTTTTGCATTGACTCCTGTTTTATGTTTTAATATTCAAGGTCTATTTAATATTTGCTCCATGGGGTTTTTTTGCTATATCTTAGTGTATCAATTAACCGGCAGCCGCGCAGGGGCTATTTTTAGCGGCATAGCATATGCCTTTTGCCCGTATCAGTTTTCTCGCCTCTGGCAGCACCTTGGCCTCACCTATAACCAATGGATTCCCCTGGTTCTTCTGTCTCTAGTCGCTTTGAAAGTAAAAAATTCAAGAGGGGTTAAGGTACTATTGTTTATCAGTTTGCTTCTGGCTTTTTCCTTTGATTTTTCGGTGATGTACTTTACGACAATAGTTATAGCATCGTTTCTTATTTATTTTATAGCTTATAGTTGGAGGTCTAGATCAAATGATCTTAATTCATGGAATAACGCCCTGGTCTATTTAAAAAATGTTTTTTTAATCGGTTTGCTGGTTTTACTGATCTTGCTTCCCCAGATCCTGCCGATTATCATTAATCGTATGAAATTATCAGCCGCGACTTTGGCCTCCGCGAGCAACTCTTACCATAGATCCTTCGAAGACCTTTTTGCGCAATCAGCCAGGCCTTTAAGTTATTTTTTACCAGCTGCGTCTCACCCGGTATTCGGCGGCTTCACCGAACAGTTTATCGGGACAGATTTTTACGGAGAGAGTTTTACTGAGCATGCGCTATATCTGGGGTGGATCCCGCTTATTTTGGCATTTGTCGCATTCAGGGCGTGGAGGAAGAAGAAAACAACTCTTTCTAAGGATAACAGTTTTTATATCGGGTTCTATGTTTTACTTGCTGCTGTAGCTTGGTTATTTTCTCAACCCCCCTGGTGGAAGATAGGCCCGGTAAAGATTATTATGCCGTCTTTTTTCATGTATAAATTGCTGCCGATGTTCAGGGCCTATTGCAGATTCGGTATTATAGTGATGTTCGCGGTAGCGGTTTTGGCAGGTTTTGGGCTCAGGATAGTTTTAGAAAGATTTAAAAAACGGGCATCAAAGATGGCGGTTGCCGGATTGATTTTATCGGTTTTGGTTTTTGAATTCTGGAATTATCCGCCTTTTAAGGTTATTGATGTTTCTAAGGTGCCCGCAGTTTACTATTGGTTAAAGGGCCAGCCCGGAAATTTTTCCGTTGTCGAATACCCCTTGGATACCGGAGGCCCGAATGAATTATACAAATTCTATCAGACTAAACACGAGAAAAGAATTATTAACGGTTCTGTCCCGGGCTCATACGCAAATAATTTTGCTCAGGGCATTAAGGATTTGTCTTCTTCGCGGACGGCATTGTTATTGCATGGGATGGGGGTAAAATATGCCATTGTCCATAGGCAGGATTATTTAGAGAGCGATTTGATCCAGGATAAAGAAGAGCTTTCCAAGATTCCCTTGAATCCTGACTTAAGGTTGGTCGAGAGTTTTCCTGCCGAGGAATGTCCGGATAAAGGCATAATGTGCGTTCAGAAAACAGGCGCAATAGATGTTTATGAGGTTATTACTGTTAAAAAATGAATATTCTAGGTATTTCATGTTTCTATCATGATAGCGCCGCGGCGCTGGTGGTTGACGGTAAGATTATCGCTGCCGCACAGGAGGAGCGCTTTACGCGCAAGAAGCACGATTAGGAGGGATTAAGGCAGGAGATCTGGATTATGTAGTATTTTATGACAAACCCTTTATTAAATTCGAAAGGATCCTGGAGACATCTTTGACCTATGCGCCTAGCGGGATCCGGCAGTTCATTCAGGCCATGCCATTATGGTTAAAGCAGAAGCTTTGGATCCCCGAGATCATCAAAAAGGAATTAAATTATAAGGGCAAGATTTTATTCTCCGGCCACCATGAATCTCACGCGGCAAGCGCTTTTTACCCTTCACCGTTTAAAGAAGCGGCTTTTTTGACCATAGACGGAGTAGGTGAATGGGAGACCGCCAGTTTCGGTGTTGGACGCGGAAATGATTTAGAGCTAGAGTGCTACCTGCGTTTCCCGCATTCGCTGGGATTGCTATATTCGGCCTTTACTTATTATGCCGGTTTTAAGGTAAATTCGGGAGAATATAAACTTATGGGGCTTGCTCCCTATGGAGAGCCGAGATTCGCGGATTTGATCTTAAATGAACTTATTGATCTTAAAGATGACGGTTCTTTTAAACTGAATATGGCTTATTTTGGCTATTGTAACGGCCTGCGCATGACTAACGGGAAGTTTGACAGGCTTTTTGGAGGATCGCCTCGAAAACCGGAGACCAAGATCAGCGAAAAAGATATGGATATAGCTGCTTCGATCCAGAAGGTTACCGAAGAAATTATGTTGAGGATGAGCCGGCACGTGCGTAAAGTTACCGGGCAGGATAAGCTTTGTCTTGCCGGCGGTGTGGCCTTGAACTGCGTGGGAAATGGCCGCATCCTGAGCGATGGGATTTTTAAGGATATCTGGATTCAACCGGCAAGCGGAGATGCCGGAGGGGCTCTTGGGGCAGCGTTATTGGTTTGGTATAAATATTTAGGCAACGGACGTTTTACGGATGAAACCCACGATGTGCAGCAGGCCTCTTTATTAGGCCCGGAGTATAAAGACGCAGAAATCGAATCTTTCCTCAAAGAAGAAAGGGCCCTTTATCGTAAATTAAACAGAGAAGAAATCGTCCGGTTTATCGCCGACTTGATTGTTAAGGGAAACGTGATCGGTTGGTTTCAGGGTAGGATGGAGTTCGGGCCAAGGGCCTTGGGCTCACGCAGCATTATCGGAGACGCCAGAAGTCCCGAGATGCAGTCTAAAATGAATTTGAAGATTAAATATCGGGAATCATTTAGGCCATTTGAGCTGGATTGCCCAAGTCCCTACATGCTTTTGGTGGCAGGGGTAAAGACTGCAAAACAAGAGCTTGTTGATGCTAGTAGGTTAAAGGGGTTTGATAAATTAAAGGTTAGGCGTTCTCAGATTCCGGCGGTTACCCATGTTGATTTCTCGGCCAGGATTCAAACGGTTAGCCGTGAGGATAACCCCTTATATTATGATATGATTGAGCACTTTGCGCAAAATACCGGATGCCCGGTAATCATCAATACATCTTTCAACGTGCGCGGCGAGCCATTGGTGTGCACTCCGCAGGACGCCTTTAAATGTTTCATGCGCACGGAGATGGATTATTTGATGATTGGTAGTTTTATTTTAGACAAGAAAGACCAAAAGCCGCTTGATAAAGACATAAAGTGGCAAAAGGTATTTGAGCTGGATTAGTTTTTGAAAAAATGGAAAAACTGGATCTGAGCAAAAAAGGGCTAAAGAAATTCGGGATAACTATGGGAATAGCTTTTTTGGTTATCGCTCTTCTGATTTTAATAAGGCACAGGCATAACCCATGTCCATTTTTTATCGTTTCTGCCTTATTTTTTGTTTTAGGGGTAATCTTTCCGTCGTTCTTAAGGCCTGTTTATATTTTTTGGATGCGCCTAGCGTATGTATTAGGCTGGATTAATACGAGGCTGTTGTTGTTGGCTATGTTTTATTTAATCTTTTCTCCTGTAGGCTTGTTCTTGCGTCTTATGCGTATTGACCCTTTAAAGAGGGCAATAGATAAAGAGAAGGATACCTATTGGATAAAAAAAGAAGACAGGGTTGATTACGAACGTCAATTTTAAACGCACCCGGCTATAAAGCACCCCGCCTTATCGGATCGGCGGGTGCGCCGCCTTCTGCGGCGGAATTGGGCCGGTGCTCACTACTGTGAGGAGGTAGGGAATGAGTATTCTGAGGGAATTCTGGGATTTTCTGAAGGTGCGTAAAAAATGGTGGCTGGCGCCAATTATTATTTGTTTATTACTTTTGGGCGCGCTTATTTTCTTTACGCAATCTTCGGCGGTAGCCCCGTTTATTTATACGCTATTTTAGCGGCGGTTTAAAAAAAGGAGTAGTTCTATGAAAAAGGTAGGGATGGTCTTTCTAGTATTTTTGGGCCTGCTTGTTATGGTTGTCCTATTTAAGAATCTGGGCCAGCGCAGGATCCTTAGACAACTCGTTTCTGCGGACATGGCAAAAATAAAAGAATTACATTATCGGCTTAATATGCTTGGGTTGATCCCTGTTGGGGAGGCGGTGATCTTCAGGGAAAGGCAGGAAGAGTACGATGGACGCAAGGTTTATCATCTTCGCGCTGCGGCTTTTAGCGGGAAAGTCATTTCTATTTTTTTCTCAGCCAAAGCTGAGGTTGATTCCTTTGTAAGTATGGATGATCTTAATCCTGTGATGTTTAAGCAAAAGCTATTTGTTAAGAATAAATATGACACTGAAAAGGAAGTTTATTATGACCAGAAACAGGGCGTCATGACCTTGGCCGGGGTAAGCCGCATTATCCCTATTGGCACCAAGGATCCGCTTTCCGCGATGTTTTTTCTTAGGCGCATGGATGCGCAAGCCATTAAGGACTTCGAGTTTAATATAAATACCAACCAGAAAACTTATGTCCTAAAGGGCGCAGCACAAATACAGGATGAGTCTATTGATGGGAAACCTTGCCAGTTGATAAGATTGAGGGCTGATATCAGGAGGCGCGACAAGAATCCGTATCATAAGTCTTCTATTGCTATGTTGCTGTTAAGAGTGAGTGAAAATATACCGTTTAAAATTAATGTTCTTGCCGGGGGGGTTTACCTTGAGGCCGTGCTTATAGGGGTGAGGTAATTAAAAATGGGGCAAAATCCTAATTTAACCGTCCTTATCCCCACATTTAATGAGGCGGAGAATATTGCGGGATTACTACAGCGAATTATAGCAGTCTTGAATAATGCTGGAGTAGTTTATGAGATAATCGTTATTGATGATGCCTCTGTTGATTCGACGCCGCTTCTAGCCGAAAATACGCTAGGGGTAAGGGGGAGGGTTATCAGGAGGCGGGGAGTAAAAAGAAGCCTTTCTTTATCGGTGATGGACGGGATAAACGCGGCAGGCGGGGAAAATATAATTGTCATGGATGCCGACGGCAGCCATCCTCCTGAAGTTTTGCCGGAATTAATCCATTGTCTTAAATCAGGATACGAATTAGTCGTCCCCAGCCGTTATGTAAAGGGCGGCGGCGTAAAGGATTTTCCTTTTACGCGCAGGCTTATTTCGAGATTTGCCTGTAGTGTGGGAAGGTCGGTAACGAGCATCAATGATACTTCTTCAGGTTTCTTTGGTATTAAAAAATCTTGTTTAGGGGGTGAGAGGCTTAGCCCTCAAGGTTTTAAGATCGGTTTAGAGGTATTTGTTAAGGCGCGTTATCGTAATTTTATCGAGATCCCCTATATTTTTGAGAATAGAAAAAAGGGAAAGAGCAAGCTTAAAGGGTTTACTGTGCTGCAATATTTTCTCCAGGTATTAGGGTTGATCGGATACAATTTGACTAAAAAATGCCGCTAAAAGTTTTTGATTTCATGCTAAATATATACTTTTTTCTTTACCTCGGGCTTTTTCTTACCGATTACCATATCATTTCAAACATCTCCGGGCCAACAATGGGCTTGATTGCCCTGCTTGTCTTCCGTTATTATTCTCACAAAGAATCTTTTTTTGAAATTGGTTTCATTTCTAATATCAAAAAGATCGTTGATTCCAAGGATAATACTTTAATTTTTTCTTTCATGGCGATTTTAGTCTTTGTTTTTTCCGGCGTAAGTATAGCCAGGCATTTTGCCCTTTCTTCGGGCTCGCAGGATCTGGGTATCTTTGATCAGGCCATATGGAATACTACGCAAGGTAGATGGCTTTTTTCTTCCTTAAAAGGGAATATGAGCTTGCTTGGTGACCACTTTGAGCCGATCCTGTTATTTGTCGCGCCGTTGTATCTAGCCTGGAACAGCCCGCTGGTTTTATTGATCCTGCAGGCATTATTATTAGCATCTGCTGTCATACCGCTATTCTTGATTTTAAAGCATATAGTCAAAGATCGCGCGCCGATAATCGCTTTTATTGTGTCTTATATGCTCTCTAAACCGCTTAGGGGGGTAGCTTATTCTGACTTTCATCCCGAGTGTTTTATGGTGCCGTTATTATTTTGGTGTTGTTATTTCGTTATCATAAAAAAAGACGGTTTGTTTTGTGGTTCTTTATTTTTATTAGCGTTCTGCAAAGAAGACGCTGTTTTGTATGTTGTGGCATTTGGATTGTTTATCTTCATTATACAGAGGCGCTACCTTTTGGGTTTAAGCCTATGCGTTATGGGGATAGCGCTTTGGATTATGGAAACTAAACTTTTTATACCGTTTTTCAACCCAAAATGCGTATACACATATGTGGACAGGCTGCCCTTTGGGCCAAGCTACACCGCCAATATAAAAGGGGTTATTTATGAGCCTATGAGGTTCTTAAGCATAATTTTCACCCCGCAGAAGTTGGAATATTGCCTGAAGATGTTTGGGCCGCTTGGTTTTATGTCTTTCTTAAGCCCGGCTCATTATATACTTATCGCCTTGCCGCTCTTAAGAAATCTCCTGCCGCAGGACATAAATTTTTCCGGTTACTACAATATAACTTCTCACTACACCGCGGGGTTGATCCCTTTTATATTTGTCTCGGCTATTTACGGCTCAAACTTAATTATACGTAGACTAAAAGTAAAAAATATAGCGTTGCACTTATCTTTATTTATCATTTTTTCGTCTTTATTTTTCTTCAGTAAGACTGACGGTTATAAATTATCGCGTTTTATATCAACGATCAAAAAAGAGGGCACTCTAAGAAAGCTCTCACATTTAAAAGGGATCCCGCAAAATGCTTCAGTGGCCGCGAATTTTAACCTTGTGCCGCACCTGGCGCACAGAAAATATATTTTTGAATGGAATCCTGCGGCTAAAAGCATGTCCATTGCTGAATACATCGTGATTGATAAGGATCTATTGGGATATATTGTCAAGGCGGACCTGCCTAAAGTGGAAAGCTTCTTAGAGAATTGTGCTAACCAGGGTTACCGGGTTGCCTTTATGAGCCATGATGGCAGGTTTGTGATTCTTCATAATCCAACTATCGATAAAACGCTGGTTGAGGGGGCGTTTTAAATGGCGATATATATGCAAAGAATGTTTTTATTTTTATTGATGAATTTACTTGTCGGGTCTTGCGCGTACTTGCTTGCCTTTCGCTACTTTAAATTCAAAAACGCACTTGATTCATGGATTTTTTGTTTCCTGCTGTATTTGGCCCAGATAGTTTCTACGGAATTGATGCTGGGTATAGAAGCCAGATTATTTTTATTAAATCTGCTAATTTTAAATTCAGCGATCCTGTTTGCCGTATGGATGATTACAAGGAAACGGCAGTCAAATATTTTTGAACATGACAATTTTCTTAAAATTATAACTGCGGATAGATCCTTACTTTTCGTACTCTCCGTCTTATTAGGCTTTGCTTTAGTGGAAATAGGCATTAATCTCGTTAATCCGCCTTTTGGTTGGGATTCTTTGAATTATCATTTTACTTTCCCTGTAGAATGGCTTAAAAATGGCAACCTCAATATACCTATAACTATCAACGATGACCCCAGCCCCACATATTATCCTATAAACGGGAGTTTGTTCTTTTTATGGTTAATGCTGCCGTTTAGGAGTGTATTTTTCGCGGATTTAGGCCAGGCCCCATTCTTTTTCCTTTCACTGCTGCTGGCTTTTAGTATTGCCAGGAAAATGGGGGTTTCTAAAGAATTATCATACCTTGCTGCCTGTCTATTCGTTTTAATACCAAACTTTTTTAAGCAATTGCAGATTGGCTATGTGGATTTGATGGTAGCCGCGCTTTTTATGGGCGC
>JAPLLP010000210.1 GCA_026387515.1 Candidatus Omnitrophota bacterium
GAGATCATCAAAGAGAATAACCGGACCTATGTGGTGGGGTACTGTTGCCTGAGAAACGAAGAGCGCACTTTTAGGATTGATGGCATACTGCATCTGGAAATCTTATAAGCTTGATTTTGAACCCCTGGCTGTTTTTGAGGCTTTAAGCCGGGAGAAAGACTCCTTTTTCCTGGATGCCAGCTTAAGAAACAAAGAGCCTTCTGCCAGATATTCTTTCCTGGGGGTAGACCCGTTTTTTATCCTGGAAAGCCGTAAGCGCGACCCCTTTCCGCAATTAAGGAATCTGCTTGAAACTTATAAGACGCGCCGCTTGAGCCCGGATATTCCTTTTGAAGGCGGCGCAGTAGGATTCTTGAGTTATGACTTGGGATTGGTTTTAGAAAACAAGCTCAAATACCTGGCTAAAAAATGTAGCGGTATACCCGAAAGCCGCTTTGCATTTTACAACACCGTGATCGCAATAGACCATTTTAAAAAAACACTGCATATTTTTGCCAGCGGGTTTCCGGAGAAGAAATACTCTTTTGCTAAAACGCTTGCCGGGGACAATTTTAAAAAAATGGCCCGGTTACTTTCCGGGGTAAACCGAGGCAGGCCTTTTAGGCGGCAAGTCGGTGGGACTGTCCCGTCACAAGTGCTCGGTTCTGATTTTTCCCGGGAAGGGTATATTAAGGCGATAAAAAAAGCCAAAGACTATATCCGCGCCGGAGACATCTATCAGGTTAATCTGGCGCAGCAGTTTAAGGCAAGAAGCGATCTATCCGGACCCGAACTTTATTGCCGCCTGCGTGAAAATAGCCCGTCAAATTTTAGCGCCTATCAGGATTGCGGTGACTTTCAAATTATCAGTTCCTCTCCGGAAAGGTTCTTGCAGCTCAGGGGGCGTAATGTGCTAACCCGGCCGATGAAAGGTACCCGGCCGCGCGGGGACAACCAGAAACAAGACGCACGTTTAAAGAAAGAGCTTATCAATAGCGCCAAAGATAAGGCCGAGCTTTTAATGATTACGGACTTAGAGAGAAACGATCTGGGCAGGGTTTGCAGTTATGAGTCGATCAAGGTTACCCGTTTGCGGCAGCTTGAGACTTACTCTACCGTCTTCCAGACCACTGCCACAGTTGAAGGCAGGTTGCACAAAGATAAAGACAGGATTGATCTATTGCGCGCCTCCTTCCCCGGAGGCTCGATTACCGGGTGCCCCAAGATACGCTCTATGGAGATTATCGAAGAGCTGGAGCCGGTCAGGCGTTCTATTTATACCGGGTGTCTGGGTTACTTAAGTTTTTCCGGAGAAATGGATTTTAATATCCTGATCCGCACGATGCTAAAGCAAGACAGTACGGTATCTTTCGGGGTCGGAGGTGGCATAGTGACGGATTCGCTCCCGGATAAGGAATACGAAGAGACCCTGGTGAAAGCCAAGGCAATGATCAGGGCAATAGGTGCATGACGGACTAAAATGAAGGAAATCGTTTTTCTAAACGGAAAATTTATCCCCGCGCAAGAAGCAATGCTTCCTGTAGTAACGCCTGGTTTTTTGTATGGCTGGGGATTATTTGAGAGTATGCGCGCTTTAAGGGGCAAGATTATTTATCTTGATGCGCACCTGGAAAGGTTAAGAGACTCCTGCGCGTTAGTCGGGATCAAGCTGTCTTATTCTACTCGGGAATTTAAGAATATCATCCGTAAGGTAATCGCGCAAAATAATTTTACCGATGCCTATATTAGATTGACCCTTTGGAAATCCGAACAGGGCACAGACATTCTGGTAAGGGTTATAAAATATAAGGCTTTTTCTATTGCCAAGTACCACAAAGGATTTCGCCTTTATTTAAGCAGTTTTACTAAGGACGAACATTCTCTTTTGTCCCGGCTTAAGACTACTAATTATCTTTTGTCTTTATTAGCCTATCAAGAGGCAAAAGAAAAAGGTTTTGATGAGGCCCTTATCTTGAATTGCGGGGGTTATATCTCAGAGGCAGCGAGGAGCAATATTTTCTTGATCAAAGAGAACCAGATCTTGACCCCGGATCTGGCCTGCGGTGGTTTAGATGGTATAACCCGGCGCGTTATCCTTGACCTGGCCGCAAAATTCAAGATCAAAATATATGAGGGTAAGTTTGTGATCCGGGATCTATTAAATGCGGAAGAGGCCTTTTTGACCAATTCTTTGATCGGGGTCATGCCTTTAGCGAGCCTGGGAAGAAAAATGATCGGGGATGATCGATGCGGTCGCCTGAGCAGTTTTATGCAAAAACAATACAACTCCCTTTTAAAATAAAAAGGAGAGTCTTGGCTTTGGGAGGACAGACCAAGAATACTCTTTGTTTTGCCCGGGGCGATTTTGCTTTTTTAAGCCCAGAACAGCCGGATTTAAACAACCCGGAAGATTACCATAAGTTTGAGGCCTGGGCAAAACACTTCTTTAAAAAACATCCGCAGGCTATTGCCTATGATTTGCACCCGGAGTACCAGTCTACAAAATATGCTTTAGCCCTATCTGTCCTGAACTATCAGCTGGTGCCCGTACAGCACCACCACGCCCATATAGCTTCCTGCATGGCGCAGAATGGATTAAAAAACCAGAAGGTGATCGGCGTAGCCTTTGACGGTACCGGCCTAGGTCAAGATAGTACTATCTGGGGGGCGGAATTTATAATCTGTGATTACGCTACTTACCGACGGGTAGGGCATTTAAGAGAGATCCCTTTACTAGGCGGGGAAAGGGCGATTATTGAACCCTGGAGATTGGCCGCTGTTTGGCTATATCTGGCGTATAAGGATGAATTCTGGAAATTAAAATTGGATTTTGTCCGGGCCCTTAACAAAAAGAAGTGGCGGGTTTTAAAGAATATGTACCTAGCCGGATATAATTCTCCTTTAGCCAGTAGTATGGGCAGGCTTTTTGATGCTGCGGCAAGCCTGACCTTGGCAAGGACACAAGTAGCCTTTGAGGCGGAGTTGGCTATTGGGTTAGAAAAATTGGCAGCAAAAAGCGCATTGTCCAGCGGGACCGCGTATAAATTCAACTTAACTGTCAAAAAAGGCGTATATGTTTTAGATCCGCTGCCCATTTTTAAAGGGATAATCTCGGATCTGCGCGCCAAGAAGCGCAAGGAAGATATTGCCTATAAATTTCATTTAACCGCAGCCCAAATGCTTAAGAAAACCTGCCTGGGATTACGCAGAAAATATGGATTGAACTCGGTAGTTTTAAGCGGCGGGGTATTCCAAAATAAGCTTTTACTTCGCCTGAGTTTGGATTTATTATATAAAGAAGGTTTTAAGGTAATTACGGCTAAAAATATATCGTGCAATGATTCCGGAATTTCCCTGGGTCAGGCGATAATTGCGGGGATTCGTTGAAGCTATCCCGCTCGCCGTCATAATTTGGGAATAAGCTTGGGTGTTCACTACTGTTGCACCCGGCCCAGATCGGATTTGGGCCGGTGTTCACTACTGTGAA
>JAPLLP010000342.1 GCA_026387515.1 Candidatus Omnitrophota bacterium
CACCACGACCGCGGTCAGCGCCAGGCCTATGACTATCGTAGTCATGACTATCGCCTGCGGTAAGGGATCAACCATATTGACTATTTGTTGGTCCTGGGAATAAATAGGCGCGCGGCCATGCATACGGTACCCTATCAGGATAAAAAACAGATTCACCGCGTATTCAATGATCCCTAGCCCGATAATGATCTTAATGATGTTGCGCTTTCTTAAGACGCTATAGATACCGACACAGAATAATATAAAACACAGAAAATATAGGCTCATCTTTTTAGCGAACCTTCCACGAATAATACCAGGGCTAAAAACACAATAAATAACCCGGTGCCGACCATTAAGGCCGCCGCAATATCAATCAAGGGCATAAAAATTACGGGGTTGACCTTAAATCCTAGAGTCTCTGAAGTAAACGCGCATAAGAAAATTAACGCGCCCAAGCTGCACAGGAATAGGCCTTTTGCCTGATCAAGCTTTGCCAACGCCACTTCCTTACCAAAGGCAAGCATGAGATGGACGAAAGCCAGCGCGATGATTATCCCTCCGGCAAAACCCCCGCCCGGGCCAAGATGGCCCTTTAATACCACATAGAAGGCGTATATAAGTATTAATCCCGCGGTCAGACGAGTCACGGTCTTAGTAATCAAGGACATTCCCGACTCTTTATTTATCATCTAATCTTCCCGTTTTTCTGGTAATTGCCAGCACTCCTATTATGGCGCAAAAAAGTACCGCCATTTCACCCAAGGCGTCGAGGTTCCTAAAATACGAGGTTATGGCGCTGGTCACGTTGGCAGATCCGCTATTAACAAAGACTTCTGCCAGGTATTGCTTGGATACCCGCATCATCGGCTCCCCAAATATTGGCAATTCTTTTAAGGCAAAAAATGCAAAAATCAGGAAAGTAACTAAAAAAACCATGGTTGAAACGGTATTAAAAAGCCAACGTCCATCCTTAACCAGAGGAAGGTCTTTGTTGATAGTCCCGCGTATAAGTATGATGATGCATAAGATCTCAACCACCAGCTGCGCGATAGCCAGGTTAGGCGCCTTAAGTATCAGAAAGGCAAGAGACAGGCCTAACCCCGCGGCGCTTAAAGAAATCAGGCTTGAGATAAGGTCCTTGGCCTCAACCGCCACCAACGCCGCAATAATCATGAACAGCAATATTATGTGTAGTTCCATCTTTTTTCTTTATCTGGCTAACACAAAGAATAACCCCATCATCCCTAGTAGCATCCAGACTAAATACGTCGGTAGTACACCGTTATGCAGGTATTGAAATACCCAAGACAGACGAAAAAGTTTCTTGCCCTGCTCATAGATATCAAAGAAACCCGCCTCCGCTTTCCTGTATATCCCCTTCAACACGCCGAAATTTTTGATCGAATTATAAAAATCCGTTCCGGTAACCCTGGTGTCTCTGAGATCAACCAGCTCTCCACCGATAAAAGCCGAATCCTTACGCATGACAAATTTATTCCGGCTCAAGTTAAAAGCCCAAAGCCCAAAGAATAACCCCGTCACAACCAGCAAGATAGAGACAACCGCCTGCCAAGTACCCAAAAATAATACCGACCCAACCACAGGATAGATAAAGATCTTAAGCGGTATCTGGTAGGCAAAAATACCGAATATGACGCAGACCGCCGCCAATATGCAACAAGGCAGCCACATTGTCCAGCTTACTTCACCCTTGATCTCTTCAGTGCCCGGCTTCTCCTGTTGACCCAGGAAAACAGCGTGCAGTAATTTAATAAAGCTCGCCAGGGTCAGCCCTGAACCGAACATAGCCGCTACTAAACAGAATGCGCTGACTAAAATTTGAAATTTTGAGCCCGCGCTGGTGAACCCCGAAATCAACCCCTGGTAGATCATCCATTTTGAGACAAAACCATTAAAAGGCGGAACGCCTGAAATAGATAAACTGGCTACAATGCAGCAGAGGTAAGTGATAGGCATTGATTTTGCCAGCCCTCCCAGATTATCCAGCTCAGTAGTCTTCTTGCGATATTCGACATTTCCCGCCGCAAAAAAAAGGCAGGATTTATACGCTGCGTTGTTAAACATATGGAAGAGCCCGCCGGCTATACCAATAGGATTACCGGTCCCGATACCCAAGACCATATATCCAACCTGGGAAACCGCGTGGTACCCTAAAAGGCGCTTGAGGTTATGTTGCACCATAGCCATCATCACAGCGGCAATGATAGTAAACGCGCCGATAAGCATAAGGAACATATTCATCGCCTGATTCATAACGAATATATCCAGAGAAACCCTAGCCAGTAAATAAATCCCCAATAATTTATCTAACGAAGCTGGCAAGAACGCTACTGCCGGAAGGGGAGCGGCTTCTGCGCAATCAGGAATCCAGGTATGAAAAGGCATTAGCCCCGCCTTGGCAAAACATCCCGCAGCGATACAAAGATAGGCGATAACAGGCAAGATACCTGCCTGACCTGCCAAGGGTATTTTTATATTATCCATCCGGAATGTGCCGGTAAGATAATACAATATCCCCACCCCCAGCACCATAAGAACATCAGTGCCCCCAACCAGGCAAAAGGCCTTCTTCGCAGCCGGGGCCGCCTGCGGACCGCCCATAATGATCAAAAGATACAACAACAGGCCCAAGAACCCCCAACATGCCAATAACAATATAAAATTATTGGATAGCACCGCTAGACACGAGGCGATCGTAGTAATCAATATATAGGAATAATAAAGCGGGTTTTGCTTACGCCCCTTCATAAAACCAAGGGAATAGACAACCACCAAAGCGCAAAATACAAAAATCGCCAATAACACAAAACTGCTTAGGGGGTCTAATTTAAACATGCTTATCCAATTCTTCTTTCAACCTTCGGGTCTTTTCTTGGGAGAGCTTAATCAGGTCCCAGCCATTCATCAGTTTTTTGTCCGTGCCTTTTTCCAAAACTACTACCCTTTCAGTACAGCAGTAACAAGGATCAACCGCTGCCAAGGTAATTGTGGCGTCAGAGATAGTCCCGCCGATGACCGAAACCTTGTTAGAGGCCACATTCATAAAGCTGGGGGCACGGATTTTATGCCTTACCGGGCGATTGGTGCCGTCGCTCTTTATATAGTGGATGCATTCTCCCCGCGGCGCCTCTACCCTGCCGATACCTTCTCCCGCAGGGATATCTTTGACATCGGCATCGATCGGGCCGTGAGGCATCTTTTCCAGGCATTGACGGATAATACTCACGGATTCATAAAGCTCAAGGATCCTCACTACGGTCTTGGAAAAAATATCCCCATCTTTTTCCACAATGACATTCCAGTCTATCCTGTCGTACACGCCGTAAGGCTCATCCCTGCGCACATCGATATTCAATCCCGAGGCGCGGGCAGTAGGCCCCACCACGCACCAATCAATAACCTGCTGTTTTGTTAAAACTCCGACGCTTTTGAGCCTGGCCTGGATCACCGGATCATCCATGACCGCGCCTTTAAACATATCCAGCGCCGGAACCAATTCATCCATCGCCTTCTTTAGGACAGGCACATCCTCATCTTTAATATCCCGGCGCACCCCTCCTATTTTAAGCATGGCGTAATTATTGCGGTTACCCGTAACCATCTCGAAACAATCCAGGACCGGTTCGCGGTATTTCCAGGCCCACATCCATACGGTGTTGTATCCGATAAAATGACTTGCCAACCCCAACCATAACAGGTGGCTGTGGATCCTCTGCAGCTCATCCACGACTGTTCGAATGTATAAGGCGCGTTCCGGGACTACATTTTTCTCCCCGCCTAAAATATCCTCCACTGCTAGCACATAGGCGTAAGGATGACTGGAAGAGCATATCCCGCAGATGCGCTCTACCAGAAAGGGCACCTGGTCAAAGTGTTTTGACTCGGCAAGCTTCTCGATCCCGCGGTGGTTATAGCCGATAATAATATCTATATCAACCACCTTCTCGCCTTCTACGTGGAGCTGAAAGAACTCCGGCTCTTCTTGTAAAGGATGGTACGGCCCTATTGGTACAATAACTTTATGGCTCATTTTTCTGCCTCAATGGATAGTCGCCTTCCGGCCAATCGTCGCTTAAAAGCAGGCGCTTTAAATTAGGATGCCCTTTAAAATTTATACCTAACATCTCCCACATCTCCCGCTCGATCCATTCTGCCCCGGGGAAAATAGGGGTGATGGCGTCTATCTCGGGGTGTTTCTTATCCTCGATCAAGACCCGCACGGAGAAAATCTCTCCTCTTTTATCAAAACTAAAATGATACAGTATCTCAAGGCCCTGCGGGGTATCGATTCCAGAGGCGATGGAAAACCTGCAGCCCATTTCTTTAAATAAGACGCGCACCGTCTCAAAGATATCCTCTTTTTTTACCGAAAAATAGACCCTGCGGGGCGAAGTCTCCTGCCAATCAAGGATCTTCTGCCCCAACCTCTCTTTTATCCTATTCTTGATCTCCATTTTATCCCTTTATGCCTTTTACCTTCTTTACTAATTTCACGATCCCGTCAATCATCGCCTCTGGTTTGGGAGGACAGCCAGGTATATATAGATCAACCGGCAAAATCTTATCCAGCGAATCGCAAACATTATAACTATACCTGAACATGTGCCGAGACAGGGCGCATTGGCCCACGGCAATCACCAGGCAAGGTTTTGGGGCCTGTTCATAGATTTTTTTCATCCGGGGCACGGACTTTCTGTTCATCGCCCCGGTTATAACTAGCGCGTCCGCATGACGCACCGAGCCGACTAATTGTATGCCGAAACGCTCCACGTCAAATCGCGGGGTAAAAAGGTCCAGAAACTCGATATCGCAGTTGTTGCAGGAACCTGCGCTCACGTGAAATACCCAAATGGATTTAGTTAAGGCTTTTAGTTTAAGGTCCATATTATAAACCGATCACAGCCAGGATCACCGCTAGAGTTGCCGGTATAGCCATATATATCCAGAAAAACCGCATTGCCTGGTCTATGCGCAGGCGCGGGTTGGTGTTCTTGACCAGGATAAAGACCGCCAGGATCATTAAAAATTTAAGCGCTAAAAAAACCGGGCTCAGGTCCTTGCCTAAAAACAATAGGATCAGAAAGACCGGCATCACGTAAAGCATGAGCGCCTTACTTAATTTAAATACGGCTAGAGGCACCCCGG
>JAPLLP010000047.1 GCA_026387515.1 Candidatus Omnitrophota bacterium
GCAATCTCTACGCGGAGCAAGGCCAAATAGGAGGTGAGAGATTCCCTTTCCCGCTAAAAACCTCGGGTTGGCTGCTTGATGCCGCTGGTAACAGCGGCACTCAGAGAAATGGCTACTTTGAATACGGTTACTCGTAATTGACACAGAACTCGGCTTATTCTATCCGCCCGTATTAATTAAATAATCACATTCCTTGCCTGAGCAGGACTAACTAAAGGGGGCACATTATGTCAGGACATTCAAAATGGAAAACAAATAAAGGCAAAAAAATGGTTGCCGACGCCAAAAAAGGCGCCGCTTACACCAAATTAATCAAGGAGTTGACCATTATCGCGCGCGAAGGTGGCGGCAATCCGGATACTAATTCCAAACTGCGCGCTGTCATCCAAAAGGCAAGAGAGGCAAATATGCCTTCGGATAATATCAAAATGGCCATCAAGCGCGGCACAGGAGAAATACCCGGCATAGTCTATGAGAATGTAACGTACGAGGCCTATGGCCCGGCAGGAGTAGCTTTACTAATAGAGGCATTAACCGATAACAAAAACCGCACTACCGCGGAGTTACGCAACATCATGTCCAAAAAAGGCGGCAATATGGCCGGAGCGGGTTCGGTAAGTTGGATGTTTACCAAAAAAGGCTTCATACTTATCGAAAAGGGTTCTTTGAAAGAAGAAGAATTAATGACTATCGCCCTTGACGCCGGAGCGGAAGATTTTAAATCAGACGACAAGAACTTTGAGATTACCACCAATATACAAGACCTGGAAAAGGTGAAGGAAGCAATTGAGGCCAAAGGGATCAAGATCCAAACCGCCGAACAAACCATGATACCTTCATCTTTGATCAAAGTTACGGGGGGTGACGCCAAGCAACTCCTGGGCCTGATCGACAACCTTGAGGAGCATGACGACGTGGAACAGGTGTATGCTAATTTTGACATCCCGGATGAGATCCTGGACCAGCTGGCTAACGCCGAGTAATTAAAAAATGAGGATCCTGGGGATTGACCCCGCCTTAACTATTACCGGTTACGGGGTCATCGAGGTCAACCGTAATCATTTAGCCCTTGTGGAAGCGGGGATAATCTCAACTACCCCGAAGCAAATTTTACCTGAGCGGCTTTACAAGATAAACAGCGCGATAAAAAAGCTGATCTCAGATACTAAACCGGATGTATTGGTCTTGGAAAAGTTATATGCGCATTACCGCCACCCGGTTACGGCTTTTCTTTTAGGACAGGCTCGAGGGGTTATATGCCTGGCTTGCGCAGAATGTAATGTCCCGCTGGTAGAATATCCTGCTACAAGAATAAAAAAAATTATAGTCGGGGCTGGACTGGCGGGAAAATACCAGGTTCAGCGTATGGTAGCAAAAATGCTTAAGATCAAACGGCTCCCTAAATATGCCGACGTAACTGACGCCTTGGCTTTGGCGATAGCGCACAGTCATATGTTAAAAAATAGGGTTAAGACATGATAGCCAGAATTCAAGGAAACCTGGTTGAAAAAGGCGAAAATTTCGTCATTGTGGAAGTTAGCGGCTTGTGCTATGAGATCCTTATCCCGACGGCAGTGATGATGCACCTGGAAGAGAATACTCCTACGGACGGCAAAATAAGTTTAATCACCTATCATTATTTGCAGAGTGACCCTTCCCGGAGTATTCCGGTGCTGGTCGGTTTTTTAAACGCAATCGAAAAAGAATTTTTTGAGACCTTCATTACAGTATCCGGTATCGGGCCAAAAGCTGCCTTAAGAGCGCTTAATCAACCTATATCTTTAATTGCTAGAGCTATAGACGAAGCAGATTTAAATTTCTTAAAATCCCTGCCCGGGATAGGCAACCAGAGAGCTAAAGAAATAGTGGCTAAACTGCAGAATAAGGTAGCTAAATTCGGCCTGATCCAGGACGGTATTTTACGTGAACAGACAGACAAAACCTCAGGATTCGAGGAAGAGGCCATAGCTGTGCTGGTACAGCTCGAATATAAAAAGAATGAAGCCAAGAAAATGATCAAAAAAGCCCTGGCCCGCTGCCAAGATATAAAATCTACCGAAGAATTACTGAACGAGGTTTATAAACAGAAGA
>JAPLLP010000147.1:0-378 GCA_026387515.1 Candidatus Omnitrophota bacterium
CTTGATCATGCTCACGCTGATATTACCAAAAAAATGGTCCACAGCCCCTATCTGCTTTTCGTCCATCTCTGCCTCCTTGTTATCACATTAGTCTATCACGAATATCATTAAATGCCAATGGCAAGAAATAACTTCTATCTTCTTTTTATAATATTAGCCCTTATCCATCCCCAATTAAGAAATAGATGCACTAATACAAGAGCAACGAAGAGATATCCGTTATATTCATGTATTTCAAAAAGCATACCTAATACACCCAACCGCATTGAAAGGTCCTTTAAAAATACCATTCCGACCACGGTAACAACTTGAGCCAAAAATGAAATCGCCAACAATGTCGTAGCTATTTTAAATAACTTTGTTTTATTCACAATCGCC
>JAPLLP010000147.1:385-2013 GCA_026387515.1 Candidatus Omnitrophota bacterium
GTACTATCTAACTACTTATTAGCTACCTCAAAATACCAGCTGTCATACTGGCTCCAAACCATCGTCTTTGCGTCGCGCTGTTTCACGTACCATCTGTAGCGCGCACCTGGCTCAAATTTATCCGCCGGCACTTCTGCCCGGAACGTTCTGGGATCTATGGTTTGGCTCGACACCTCTTCATACCCGTTACCTTTGAATAGAACAAACTTATAAACCTCTCTACTGCCACTAGGTATCGGAACCATCTGCCACTCGAATACAACCTTATCCTGCCCCGTCAGACCCAATACGGACTCGTCCGCCGGTTTGGTGTAAATGACTTTCGGCACGGAACCTGAGTCACCCTCCATGCCTCCGCCTCTTGCCTCAGCCGGGCATGGCACCAAGAGAAGGAGCGCGGACAACAAGATCATCCTCTTAATCATAGGCCATCCTATCCATAATAATTTTTTTAACTCCCACCTATCAACCCTTTGATCCTCGCCAAAAGATCGCTGAATTCGAACGGCTTGACGACATAATCATCCACGCCGCATTCTCTTGCGGTCTTCATGTCATCGGTAGAGGATCTTGCAGTAAGAGCTATAATAGCGATCCCGGAGAACTTCTTGTCGCCCTTGACCATACTGCAGACCCAAAACCCGTCCATTTCAGGTATCATCAGGTCGAGCAGGATGAGATCCGGCGCGCGCGTGCGCGCCAATCTGTAGCCTTCTTTCCCGTTCTCGGCTGATAGGACTTCATACCCGTGCATCTCTAAATGTATTCTTAGCAGGGCTACTGCGTCCGGCTCATCCTCGATTACAAAGATCAGCCTTTGCCATTTGCATGGCGCGGAGAGATTAGCCATAGGGCCAGATATACTATGACGGTGAATCCACCCAGTAGCCCGCCCAGCACAAATAGCAGCCTGACGAAGGTTGAATCGACATTGAAGTATTCGGCCAGTCCGCCGCATACTCCTCCTATTTTTTTATCGGCACTAGAGAGATAGAATTTTTTCATATGCCCCCTTCTGTTGTTCTCCATCACTATAATAGTATAGGGCCGGCGGGATTTCAAGCAGAATGTACGATACAAAGAAAAGCGCGTAGCAACTTTCGCTGCTACGCGCTTAATTTAACCCTGCACTGGTCTACTCTCCCAGCTAGTTGCCCAGCAAGTACCATCAACGCTGGAGGGCTTAACTTCCGTATTCGGAATGGGAACGGGTGTGGCCCCTCCGCTCTAAAGCACAGGGATTAAAATTTTAACAACCCATAATAACATTACAACACAACATTTACTTTAAGCAAATAGAGCTTCGACCATAATGTATACAGATTAATATAAAATGGTCAAGCCTGACGACGGATTAGTACAGCTAAACTGAAAGCCTTACGGCTCTTACATTTGCTGCCTATCAACCTTGTAGTCTCCAAGGCGTCTTCAGGGATATCTATTCTCGGGGAAGGCTTCACGCTTATATGCATTCAGCGTTTATCCTTTCCGAACGCGGCTACCCAGCCATTGCCACTGGCGTGACAACTGGAACACCGTAGGTTCGTCTGTCCCGGTCCTCTCGTACTAGGGACAGGGCCCCACAAATATCCTGCGCCTGCATCAGATAGAGACCGAACTGTCTCACG
>JAPLLP010000160.1 GCA_026387515.1 Candidatus Omnitrophota bacterium
AAGGAAAGGCAAGCTGGCAGGTGAACCCCAGGTCTTAAGCCTTGATAATCCGGTTTTGCAGCCGTTTATTATCCGGGCGATAAAAAGCGCGTCTCCTTTCCCGTCCTTCCCGGGTTCTCTACAGAAAGATAAACAGGCGTTTAAGATCAGCCTATATTATGAATAAAATTGACAAAGTAAAAAATTAGCGATATTCTAATAAAATAGGAGGCAGGTATGCCGCACAAATTGTTGATCGTGGATGATGAGGCTGACGTGTGTGAGTTTGCCGCTAATTTTTTCCGTAAGCGTAAGATAGATGTAGTCACTGCCTTAAGCGGCGAAGAGGCACTTGAGGTCGTAGATAAAGAAAAACCCCACTTGATTCTTCTTGATATAAAAATGTCCGGCATAGACGGAATTGAGACCCTGCGGCGCTTGAAGGAAAAGGACCAGGGGGTCAAGGTTATTATGGTTACCGGAAGGAAGCCTGAGGATGATGATTCCTTCCAGAAGTGCCGCCAGCTAGGAGCGGCGGATTATATTCATAAACCTTTGGAGTTGGATGAGTTAGAGCGCGTAGTGATGACAGGTTTAAAGGAGATAAAGCTAAAATAATATGGCTATAGATTATAAGAAAGAATTAGAATCCGCCGCTAAGAGCATGATACTGGTGCATGAGGCGGATTTATTGATTAAGATGATCGTGCGCACTATAGTCCAGAAGGTAAAGGTGAGCCATGCCGGGGTGTTATTGCAAGACAGGGAGAAAGATACCTACATATTGAATTTTTCCCGGGGAGCAAAAGGTTTACGCATACCCCAGGGGTTTGCGCGCATGGATAAGGATAATCCTCTTATCCGTTTCTTTGGCGAACGCAAGAATAGGGTGCTTTTTGATCGCGGGGCATTAGTCTATAAAGAAGGAAAGAAGACCTTAGCCCGTAGTAAGGTGCCGGCTGACGTTAAGCAGCTTATCCGCCAGGTCCTTTATCAGATGGAGATTTTTGACGTTCAGGTATCCATCCCCAGCTATTTTCGCGATGAGCTTTTGGGTGTGCTTCTATTGGGTAGCAAGCTTCGCGGTAAAGAGTTCCAGCGTGAAGAACTGGATTTTTTTACCGCCCTTGCTTCGGATGTGGCCATGGCCATACGCAATGCCTGGCTTTTTAAGGAGTTGGAAGCCGAGCTTGAGAAAAAACACCACTTATTTATTCATACTACGGTTGCCTTGGCCGCGGCTATTGATGCCAAAGACCACTATACCCACGGTCATACCGCCCGGGTGACAAAACTAAGCATTGATATAGCCAGGCGTCTCGGCCAGACTATTCGTGAGGTATCCGAAGAAAAATTTTTGGAAGATTTGCATATAGCCAGCCTCTTGCATGATATCGGCAAGATCGGGGTTCCCGAGGCTATCTTGAACAAAGAAGGTCCTTTAGACAACGATGAACGTAAGAAGATGCAGGAACACTCTCTTCTGGGTGCTACAATATTACAACCCATCCGGGAATTGCAACGTGCGATATTAGGCGTTAAATATCATCACGAGAAATATGATGGAACCGGTTATCCCGAAGGACTAAAAGCTGAGAAGATACCCTTGATAGCAGCCATTATTTCTGTGGCGGATTCATTTGATGCCATGACTTCAGACCGGCCCTACCGTAAAGGATTGCCCATAGACCGCGCGGTAGAAGAAATACGCAGTCTTAGCGGCAAACAATTTCATCCCTTGGTGACCGAAGTTTTTTACGAGCTTTACAAGGAAGGCAAGATTTAAACCCCCATGAAACCGAAACGCATAATACTGATGTATATATCCGAAGTCTCCGGTCATCACTCCGCCACCATCGCTATCGAGAAGGCGATTAAATCATTAGCTCCCGGGACGGAGGTACTGAATATTAATGCTTTTAATTATAC
>JAPLLP010000067.1 GCA_026387515.1 Candidatus Omnitrophota bacterium
CGGGCAGGTCGGCTGAACCACAAAAACATCCTTACCCCTGACATTATAATTAATCTTTACGCGTATCTCGCCTTCGCTGAACTTACCCACCAACGCCTCTGATAAAGGGACCTTAAGGTATTTGCATATCTTTTTTGCCATTTTCGGATGGGCATTGCCCGTAAAAATAGATAATTTATCCATTGGTATCCTCTAAAGAGTTAGATTAAGTTTTTAATCGTCTTGCCGGCACACCCGCGACAACTGTATTGTCCGCAACATTATGGCGGCTGGTAACCACTGAACCCGCACCGGTCTTGGCACCCCTGCCGATTTTAACCGGAGCCACCAATACCGTATCCGAACCGATAAAGGCCTTATCTTTTATGACAGTAATATTCTTTTTTGTGCCGTTAAAGTTGGCCGTAACCGTGCCTGCGCCGATATTCGCATCTTTACCGATAAGAGCATCGCCGATATAGGAAAAATGTTTCACTAAGGTTCTCTTGCCGATCCGGGAACGGACGATCTCGATAAAATTACCCACCACCGTATTATCCTCAAGGAGAGTGCCCTCTCTGAGGTGAACGAAAGGGCCAACCGAACAGGATTTACCAATTTTAACATCCCTTTCGATGACTGTAAAGGGGTAAATTGTAGAATCAGCGCCGATTTTTGTCCCGAAACTGATAAATGCCGAATCCGGATCTATAATACTGATACCGTCCTGCATAAACCTATCGTTAATCCTTTTCTGCATGATCCGGTTAGCCAGGGCAAGTTCTTTACGCGAATTAATACCTAAAGCCTCGTGGGTATCCTTTATGCTTATATTTTCTATAATCCTGTTCCCTTTATAAAGCAAGGCAATAACATCGGTCAGATAATATTCCTTTTTGGCGTTATTGGGCCGTATCTTGCGTAAGGCGCCGAACAAGGCATCTTTATCAAAACATATAATTCCGGTATTAATCTCCTGGATAGTCTTCTGGTAATCATCCGCGTCCTTATCTTCCGCTATCCCTGAGATAGTAGAATATTTATCGCGTATAATACGCCCGTACCCCGCTGGATCAGTGGTATTAACGGTCAAAAGGGTAGCTGCGGGCTTGGCCTGACGGTGGTGTGCGAGGAGTTGACGGATAGTCTCAGGCTTCAATAACGGAGTGTCTCCGTAAAGCACGAGGACCATACCATTAAATCCTTTAAGCGCTTTTTCGCACTGCCTTACCGCATCACCGGTTCCCCGAAGGCCCTTCTGGATGACAATTTTAATTCCCGGATCAAGGATTTTCTTTACCTCTTCATATTTATGCCCCAGGACTGCGACTGCCCTAGAAACTTTTAAACCCTTGACCAGGTCCAAAACATACCCCAACATAGGCCTGGCGCACACAGGATGTAATACTTTGGGCATAGCGGACTTCATCCGCTCACCCTTTCCCGCCGCCAAAATTATCACCGCAATATCTCTGTTCATAGTTTTATTGCTCGTTTACAAAGTGGCTGGGACGCATGGATTCGAACCATGATAGCCAGACCCAAATTCTGGTGTCCTACCATTGGACGACATCCCAAAATTACGGCTGTTCTGCTTCCGCCTCGTGCTCGCCCTGATTAGGGACACTCGGGCCTTTTGCTTTTTCCTGATTGTAGGCGTCTAAAACCCTTTTCTGCAAAACCTCCCTAAATGATTGAGTTATGGGATGGGCGATATCCTTATGCTCCAATTGCGCGCCGGAAGCCGGATCGGCCCCTACGGGTACACTTACTATCGGCAACTGCCCGCCGCACTGGTTACAGTACTTGCTGCGCGATTCGTTCTTAAAACCGCACTTGGGGCAGGGATGTTTTACTTTTCTTGAAGGCATGGCGATAAAGTGGCCGCTGGTGCCTTCTATCACCTTAATATTGCGCACCACAAAAGCATTGTCAAAGGTTACAGTCGCATAGGCTTTTAATTTTTTATCCGGTGAGTTTTTCAAGAATACCCTGACCTCTGTGATCTCCATGGAGCCCCTCCTTCACAATGGTGAACACATCTCTAAACGCTACTAGCGATAAAAATTCGCCAAGAATTTCCCTTCTTCTTCAGTTGTTCGGCTAAAAAAACGGCCTCCTTTCTCGAAGAAACAATCCCGAATACCGCCGGACCGCTTCCCGACATCAAGAATGATCGCAGGCCTAATTTTTTAAGGCTGGCCCTGATATTGTTTAATTCAGGGTACAACCTGAAGGTTACATCTTGGAGACTGTTAAATAAAGCCTCTTGCGTCAAAGAAAAATCTTTTTTTCTGAGTGCTAAATTTAATATATTAGCATCATATTTGGGCAATGTCAACCTTACTTTTGCGCGTTTTTGCCGCTTCTTAAGCTCATCCCATTTCTTGTAAATAAATGGCGTAGAAACCGTTATCCTAGGAGCTACTATGACATGCCAAAGTTTTAAGCTGTTTAAATCCTTAAGCGGCTTAATCCGGTCTCCTTTTTGTTTTCCCAACGCAAAACGGC
>JAPLLP010000021.1 GCA_026387515.1 Candidatus Omnitrophota bacterium
ATGCAATAATTTATGTGACGCCTCACTCAACGGCTCTCCTAAAAAGTCTGCATATATCTTTTTGATTTGCGGATTAGCGTGTGATTTTCGAATAATTTTACGCTCATCAATATTATACAAGCCATCTGCTCTCTTTTGGTAGAGATCTTTATCTAAAGGTTCCAGAAATCCTTGAGGGTATGGCTGTCCGCCGCCGCCGATACAACCTCCGGGACAGGTCATCACCTCGATAAAATGATACTGGCGTTTCCCTTCCTTAATCTCACAAAGCAACTTATGCACATTAGCTAAACCATAAACAATCGCTACGTTGACCTTCATCCCTTCAATATCAATCTGCGCCTCTTTAATTCCGCTAAATCCACGCACGGAACGAAAATCCAAACTTGCTAACTCCTTAGTAGTGATCACTTCATAGGCAGTACGCAAAGCAGCTTCCATAACTCCACCGGTAACTCCAAATATAGGAGCGGCTCCCGTAGATTCTCCTAATGGCTCATCAAATTCTGATTTTTTAAGCTCCGGAAAATTAATCCCTGCCTGTTTAATCATTCTTACTAACTCTCGCGTGGTTAAAACTGCATCTACATCGCGATACCCGCTAGAATTCATCTCTAAGCGGGCAGCTTCATATTTCTTAGCCGTACAAGGCATAATACTAACGCTATATATCTTTTCCGGATCAATACTAATCTTCTTAGCATAATAAGTTTTAATCAATGCCCCCATCATCTGTTGCGGGGATTTACAGGTCGAGATATTCTCTAGAAACTCCGGATGAAAATGTTCACAAAACTTAATCCAGCCCGGACTACAGGATGTAATCATGTGAAGCTTACCTTTATTTTTAACTCTCTGGATTAATTCATACCCTTCTTCCATAATAGTTAGGTCTGCGGAAAACTGGGTATCAAAAACAACCTTAAAACCAAGCATGCGCAGTGCCGTCACTGTTTGATAGGTCATATCCGTACCTGGCTCTAAACCAAATCCTTCGCCAATAGCTACGCGTACTGCCGGGGCAATCTGCACCACACAAATTTTATTAGGCTCTGATAAGTTTCTCCACACTTCCTGAATAGCATCCTTCTCTACTAATGCTGCCGTAGGACAAAATAGAGTACATTGCCCACAGTTAATACAAACGCTATCCTTGGTATCCATATTATAGGCAGGTATTACTGTAGTTTTAAATCCACGGTGCGCATACGAGAGAGCATTAACACCCTGCACCTCAGAACAAACACGCACACACTTACCGCATAAGATACATTTCTCTGCATCACGGGTAATAGAATAAGAAGAATCATCTTTATCATAACGCTTGCGTTCCCCTTCTAAGACGAATTCACGAATTCCAAAAGTTTGCGCTAATTCCTGTAATTGACAATTATTATTGCGTTGGCAAATTTGACAATCACGGGGGTGATTATCCAAGATCAGCTCAAGTATATCCCTGCGTGCCTTGCGTATTGCTGGAGTGTTAGTCCGCACTACCATACCCTCAGTTACAATAGTAGAGCAAGATGTGGGTAAATTTTTCATCCCTTCGACCTCGACGATACAAATGCGACAGGCACCGATACTGCTTAACTTCGGATGATAACACAAACGCGGAATATGAATCCCCAAAGTTTCTGCTGCCTGCATAATCGTAAAGTTATCCAGTACAGTTACCTGCACACCATCAATCTGTAACGTCAACTCTTTGGCCATGTTAAACCTCTTCTTTGCGATCACAACGTAAACAACGATTGGCTTCAAAAACAGCCTGACTCTTGGAATATCCTAATTCTACTTCACCAAACGCCTGCAGCCTTTTTCCCATACTCAATTTAGCCTGTATCGGCCTATGTTCTGTTTTCACCTCAACACTAGGATCTATATATGAAACTTCTTTACGCTCCCCTTTAATCACAAATCTTTCCTTATATAAATCTTTACCTCTTAAAAAACGGTCAATAGAAATCGCGGCTTTCTCTCCTTGGGCAATTGAATCGATCACCGTGCTACCGCCGGTTACCATATCACCCCCAGCAAAGATATCCTTTATATTTGTCTGCAAACTTACCGGATCTACACTCAATGTCCCACGGTCAGTAAAAATAAGTTCTTTACTCAAATCTTTGGGTAAAATAGGTTTGCCTCCGATAGCACTAATTATAATATCTACAGGTAAAATAAATTTCTTATCCGTAGCTACTGGCTGTCTTCTTGCGCTTGAGTCAAACTCTCCTGGCTGAGTATAGAAACATTCAATGACACTCACGCGGCCATTTTCTCCTTTAATTGCCGTTGGAATAAGTAAGAAATGAAATTTCACTCCTTCTTTTTCTGCCTCATGCACTTCTTCAGGAATCGCCGGCATGGCATCTTTAGTCCTGCGGTAAATCACATGCACCTGGTAAGCGCCAAGTCGTACACAGGTACGCGCCACATCCATTGCTGCACTTCCACCGCCAACCACTGCGATCTTTTTACCTGTAAAAACAATCTGTTCTTTCCCTTTAATAGTACAATACATACCGCGCACCTTTTTGATTCGTTGGGCATTATAATCTTTCAAAAATGATAAAGAACCCATAAATCCCGTTAAATTGGTCCCCGGGATTTTTAGCTCAGTTTCTTTCCACGCCCCAACTGCTAAATAAAACGATTTAAACCCTTTTTTGCG
>JAPLLP010000014.1:0-2620 GCA_026387515.1 Candidatus Omnitrophota bacterium
AAACCGGCTGCTAAGAGGCCGGCGATAGTGACGAGAACCTGGATTACATTAGTTGCGAAATTCTGTACTCTGGAGAGGTCGGGGGCTGCAAAAGCCGTTGAAGCCGACAAAAATACCGTGAGAAGCGAAAAAACAGAGAGCCAAAGAGAGCGGAGACGAGGCATTTAACCTTCTTTCTCCCCTCCCACCGAGGGATGCGATCAAGCATCTCTCAATTAATTTGTATTAATTGTTACGAAGCCTTATTACATTACTATTTATGTTGTATCATAGCTGATATTTTATTGTCAAGGGGGCTAAAAAATAAATAATATTAAATGAATGTGAAATTTATATTAGGAATCTGCACTATTATCTTTTTCCAGTATCTTTGTGGCTCGGAGAACAAGATCTTTGGGATTAACATCTATTTTTAGAATATAGTCATCAGCTTTTTCGGAGAGCTTGGTTTCATCTCCGCTAGCTAAGTTAAGTGCGGTAAGAACGATGATTTTAAGATGCTTTAATCGTTCATCTTTCCTAATTAGATCGAGCAACTCATCTCCCTGCATTTTGGGCAGCATAATATCAAGGATGATAACTCTATAGCCGCTTCGGCCGAATAGGTGATTTTAACTTCCCAGCCGTCCTTCTCAAAACGCATCCGATACATATCGGCACAACCACGGCTATCATCGATGATTAATAATTTGTGGGGCATAATCATCCTTTCATTTTATAGAACCCGTAATTTCTCAGCTTCTATGTGCAGTTTTGATGGCATTACCACTTTATGATATTCCAGCGGCAGCGAAAAGTAAAACGTCGAGCCTTTGCCCTGTGCCGATTCCAGCCACATCTTACCGCCATGAAGTTGAACAATACTTCTGGAGATATACAGTCCCAGTCCCGTGCCCTGCTGTTCTTGTGGCTCTTCCGGATCAAAACGGCCGGCTTGATAGAATTTATGGAAAAGATTGTTTTGATCTTCCTTGTTAATACCTATACCGGTATCAGCGACAGAGATGACGACAAACTTGTCTTGAACTTTAGCACTTGCCACAATTTTACCGTTCTCGGTAAATTTATTGGCGTTAGTAAGCAAATTATTTATTACTTCACTTATCTTAGTTTGATCGAAAGTGATTTTAGGTAAAGGTCTGGTCACCGGAATGTAATTGACACTATTGTTTCTTTCTTTGGCATTGACTGCAAAACCGGAAACCAATTGAATGATGAGAATATCGAGATCACCTTCGACGGCATTAATCTTTAGGCGGTTTTGATCGATACGAGCGGTATCGAGAATATCCCGGGACAAGCGCGATAATCTTTCGGTATCATTAAGCACCGGCCGCAGAAAGTCTTTTTGCTCGTCGTTTAAATGGCACATATCTTCATCTATGGCCATATTAAGTTTGCCCTTAATCACAGTGATCGGTGTGTTTAATTCATGAGTCGCCATTTGCAGAAATTCATCCTTCATTCTATCCAAATCCATGAGGTCTTTTTTGTCTTGTTCGAGTTGGCGATTATTCTTCTTAATATCTTCGTTTTTTTCGACTTCTG
The DNA here is from genome assembly GCA_026387515.1 of Candidatus Omnitrophota bacterium. The sequence continues at coordinate 1,549 of JAPLLP010000014.1, forward strand.
ACAATACAGATCTGATAAATAATATGGCAATAACATATACCATCACAAGTAGTAGAAAATTGAAGATTGAAAAATTTGTTATACACCATACGGTTACAAGCAGAACCAATAACAATGCCCATATCTCGGAAAAGATAACTTTGATATCAAGCAAGTGATGCTTTGTGGCTGCATAAACCATTGACCCTGAAAGCAGTAGAGTAAAAACAGGCCCCATGTTATTTAATGAAAATATCCCGAATAAAGGTAATATCATATTGGTGATAAGCGCTAACGAAGCTGTTGAGAGCAATCCAAACATGACAAAGCCAAGCTGAATTCTTCTAATACCGTGCGCTTGCAAATAAATTGATATTAATTTCCACCCCAGAATAATAAACAGAATGACCAGATATATGCCATAATAGGGTAATAGTACTCCGGGATCACTAGTTGTAATTATTCCCTCTTTTACAATGACATTTCCAAATAGTAGTTTGTCGGATAACGCCAACGAGGAAAGTACTAATGATGGCATCAAGATTATGGAATATTTTATTAAACTGATTTTTTCTTTTGCAAAAGCGTAGGCGAAAAGCAAAAGTAAATTTGGGAGCAGTGCAACAATTGCAAAAGGAATCTTTGCTATGGTGGGATTTGCAGTAATCAAGGTGATATATATCGAAAAACCCCAAATTGCAGAACCACAGATTGAGAGAGAAAGGAAAATATTTTCAAGCACTTTCCGGTTTGAAGCATAAACGATAAAAGCTAAAACAAAGCTTATGATTGTGCTGATAATTAGCAAACTATCGATAAAACTATTAAGCATAGTACTTCTATTGTATAGAAAATGAAAAAGTCGAGCAAGTAATTGCCCGACTTTTTCGGTGCTGCCTTAGGGCGCTAGCAGACTGTCTGCCCGTGAGGGGTTAGGTCAATGCTAGTGACGGTGGTGGCGATGTGCCGGCGGATATCGTCGGCAACTAGGTCGAGATCGGAGCGCGCGAACTTCACTACCTGTGGGGGATCTCCCTCTAAGAAGTAGCCGGCATACTCCGGCTCGACATTCTCGGGGATTACTTCCAGGTCG
>JAPLLP010000014.1:2630-3742 GCA_026387515.1 Candidatus Omnitrophota bacterium
GCCGGGAGTGCCACAGACGCGGTTCTTAGCTCGAAGGCCAGCTTGCCAATCTCGAAAGTGTACTTCCACTCTTCCGGTGGAAGTTCAAGCCCGAGATACTTCTGGGTCGGCAGGGGGTTGACTTCGTGAGGGAGAAGGATGCCGGCTGTTGCCAGCGCTCTACCCTCGTCGGATACCACCACCAGTGCTCTCGGTGGTCTTTCGTCTTCGGAGAGCGGTGTCCCGAATTCCCACTCGTAGACCTTGCGCACAAGGTCAAACGCCGCTTCGTATGTCGGGCAGCAGCTCTCACGACAGCTGCCGTTGTGCAGCTGAATGACCATGAAGCTCACTCCTTTCGCAAGGTTACGAGCCAGTTCTGGCCCGCATAGGTGGATTCGATCTCTGCAGTCGCTCCTATTAGATCTCTGATCTCACTCTCCGTGAAGAAGTGGTACTGCTTGTCGCCACCTCTCTTAAGGATAATGAGATTGAAGAGACCGACTAGGAACAGGGGAGCCGCGATAGGAAGCATACTGGCTCTGCCCTTTGCCCTGATGTGCTCACCTACGATCGTACCGATCGAAGGCTTACACTTAGGGCTAGACAATACCAATGTACCTCCCGGCTTGAGTACCCGCTTGAGCTCGGCAAGAGACTCTACAGGATTATCAAGCGCATAGACGACATTACAGCACACGACTGCGTCGAAATGCTCACTTGGGAACGGCAACATCTCGTTGAGATTGGCGATCCGAAGTTCTGCGTTGGAATCCTTCCTCCTCGCTCTCTTTAGCATCGCTTCGGAGCTATCTACTCCGACAACGCTGCAGTCGGAGAGTAAACGAGTGATGTTTCCTGTTCCGCAACCGGCGTCCAGCACTCTCATGCCACTTCTTGGCCCGACTAGCGTAACGATCCTCCGGATCATCTGCTGGTAGGGGTAGAGAGCGGCAATCGCGTCGTACACTACGGCGTACAAATCCCAGAAAAGACGCATAGCCGTCTCACCTCTTTCGTGTTTTCGTTTCAGAGTTGTCCTGATCACTCACAATCATACCACATCAGCATGAAGCGAGATGATCGGACATTATATTATACTAGTATATACTGTTTCTGTCAAGATGAACGGG
>JAPLLP010000148.1 GCA_026387515.1 Candidatus Omnitrophota bacterium
AGGCGCATATTTTAAACGTTGGAAAATTCATAAAAACGATCCACTTTGGCCGCTGATAATGCTGCTTTTGCGAATCCATCAACCCTGTACCAAAAAAAGAGTTTGCCTAATATCCCCTCTGCTTTCTTTTGTCAAGGTTAAATCCTGAATTTTCTCCCCTTACTTAACATAACCGGCAATACCTTCAAAACGGTATCTCTTTTTAACAACTTTCTCGCCTTTGGGATCCGTAGAATAAAAATGATTACCGGTGGAGATATTAACCCAGCGGTATAGCTCTCGGGTATTGGTCATTTTGGAGGTGGCGATATTGCCAATAGCGCCCTCAAATACATATCCTTGAAGATTTTTTCCACCTCCGCTGCTATCATGATGATAAAAGTGATCTTTTTTCTGCGGATTATACCAGCGATAAAAGCTTCTCGTCCCCGGTGTTTCCGGCACAAAGAGTCTAAAGGCTATTCCCTCTTTCACATAGGCATTCTGACTGAGCCTCTTTGTTTCCATCTGAGGATCTGCCGTAAACAGATAATCCAATCCCCTGAAATAGCGGTAAATATCAATAACCCTGGATACATTATCTGGTATAACTTCGACATATACATCGACAATCTCATCGCCACCATTGGTTTTAAATACAACACTATCACCATAATAACCGGGCGCCAGCTGTCCCGTATTTAAAGTCACGTTAAGATAATTTGTCTGGCTGGTCGTTGTACCGGAATTAGGCAAAACGGTCATCCAACCGGAAGGTCCGCGGATTACATCTTTACCGGATATCTTTACGCCTTCGAGTTTTAAATTTCCCTCTTTGTTCACGACAGTCAAAACATGAGGACCATCAGCAAGTCCTTCAGCTAGAACCAATTCTCCCTTTTCTTTTTTACTGGCAGACCAATTATGTGAATTCAACATATTCTCATCTAGATATATGGCTAAACTTCCTTCCTCTGATTGATTTGCCAAATTAAGGCTTATTCCTGTTCCGTTAAAGCGGTATTTGATGGAGTTACCACCACTCACACTAAATGGATAGCCATCATTTTCTGTCCATTTGCCGTATAGTTCGACGGAATCCCTGAGATGACCGGGCACACTATAATCACCGCTTTCCCGCACTTCTTCGTTGAGGAATGATATGTATCTTTCTTTCTTAAAAATGGACGTGTTTTCATTACGCTTAGGTTTCCTTGCAACCACCGCCCATACCAGCATTTCCTTACCCTTGTTAGTCACCATTATTTTTTTGGATACGGTTTTACCCGGAATGACACAGCCCATATCCAATCGTGCCGGATTAAAATTGATCATCGGGCTTTCCTGCGTCGCGACTATTTTGAATGTAACATATATCGTTCTGGAACCGCCGGTGGATGTAATTTTAATTGCTTTCTTGTGTATCCCTAGGTGCAGATCCTTTTGGCAGATAAGTTTTCCCCTGCCGACTTCAAGTTGTATTTCCGTATTGTAAAATGCGGTTTTGGATTTATAGCTCCTCAACTGTTCTCCATCGACGGGCAGACGGATTTCAAAGCGCAAAGAATCGGTATCATCTTCTTGTATACTGGATAGTTTCTGGTTTTCTAATTTTCTCCAGCCTTCCGGCCCAGTGGTGGACCAATAAAGAACGCCGGAACCCATATTCTTGAATGTAAATACTCCCGTAACTACTTCACCGGGACTAATTGTCCCTACATCAACTTCACGTGGTGTTA
>JAPLLP010000254.1 GCA_026387515.1 Candidatus Omnitrophota bacterium
AGATTAAGCAAAGAATTGCCCCACAGAGCCCAGCATCAATATGGGAGCAACTGGTGGTTGATAGGGATTTCTGGGATGCGGCTGGTAGTGACGTGCGCATAAAGGAACTGTTTGGGCATGAATACTCGGAAATGTTCAGGTACCCGGTTGCCTACAAAACTATTACGGATAGGTATCTGCAACAAATGACAGAAGAGGCGATTGCGCGGTATATCTCTACAGGCCAAACCCAGGCGATAGATGTCGGTATTGTAGGCGCCGGATACGGACAGGAGATAGTATCTTTTGCGGTTATGTGCGAGCGCTTAATTAAGAAAATAATTGCGGGGCGCGGGGTTCCCGGGCAGGCGGTGCAATTACGCATTCATGTGTTAAGCAAGGGAGGGGTAGTTTTTGACAAGGTAAAAAATAACCAAATTACCTATCCCGCCAGCCATATCCAGTCTGCTTTTGTCTCTCAGGATGAGCGTGAATTATATTTTGCCCCTGTGGCAGGAGGGTTTAGGCGCTCAAATCACCTGAACAATTTATTGAGTTTCTATGATGTTGATCTGGCTGATAGCCGTACGTTTGCAAACATCCCCGCGTTGAGCATTTGCCTGCTGCACAATGTCCTGCAATATGTAAAGCCAAACCAAGGCGAGGATCAAGCCATAACTGCGGCATTTGACTATCTCGAAGGGCTCCTTAAAACAAACGGTGTTTTTTCTGTAGCTAATGAGGGCGATCCTTGGGATTCCCGGGTTATAAAAGAATTTGACGCCAGACTCAGAAATCCTGCAAATTATACAGCTTATCTTGCTCACGACGCTGAGATATTCGCTAAAGAGGAAAAGGTTGAATCTACTAATCCTTCTGCTGCGGGCGTACCCGCCGCTGCGCCGGCCTCATGGTCGCGGGCAGAAACCGAGGTTTCCGGAGAGATTAGAACGGATGCCCAGGCAGCGCTCAAGGAGCAAAAGGAAGGCGCGGCAGTTTATTTTGAGGGTAAACCCGAGACAAGATTTTCCCTGCAGCCCGAGGAAATTAGGGACCTGCGCAAGCAGCTTCAAGAACAAATTTCCAAGGGGCAGATAACTGCTGATATTCCCGGACTTGGGCAGGTAACTTTTAACTTGCATAGTAAAACCATAAACGGCAAGACCGCGCAGTTCCTGGTAGCCAATACCCTTTCCCAAGGAGAAATCGGCGCGCACATCCAGCAGGCCCTGGACCGCCTTGGGCTTGAGGGTTTAGATACCAGTCTGCCCTACCTGATTCTCCCCGCCAATCACATTATCGGCGAAGACGGCCAGGACCACTTAGCCGGTGACTGTGTCAAAAACGGCGTCATTTTCCTGCATAAAAACCTGCCTGAAGTAATGAATAAGCTGGCTCCTAACAACCGCCAAGCGCTCTTACAGGTGCTTCTGGGGCATGAATTAGAACACGAGATAACAGGCGAAAAGGGCAGTGTTGCGGAAAGAAGATTTTCCCTGCAAGATGCACAGCGCCTTGCAGAACTCGCGGGAGACGGGGTAGGAGAATTTGTCAATCAGCCATTCCTGATGGAGGAGTTCAGGGATGCATTACGTTACAGGTTAAGCGGGATAAATTTTGAAAGGACCTTGCCAAAGCCAACAAGCGAAAATGAATTCCTCGCCAAAACCGCCGAAGATACCAAGAAATCCATTGAAGAGATCCGTAAAGACTTGGATGCGCGGGCAGAAAAATTCCATCTTAAGATGCAAAGAGAATACGGATTTCTGGAAAGGGGGCATTCTCCGCAGATCAGGGCGATCTATCAGCTGTTTGACCGCCTCGTCCCCGTTTATAACCAATTAGCTCAAAACCAGGGAGGCCCGTCTTTCCGGGGAAAGCTGTTTATTGTTGATACAGCCGACCCCAATGCCTTAGTTTATGCAGGGCACGACGATGTTTACCTCAATATGGGTTTACTGCGTGAGGCTGCGCGTTATTTCAAAGAGGATTTTTCCGAAGGGATTATCGCTGCAATATTGTTCCATGAGTTAGCGCACATCCTCCAAGGAAGCAGTTATGAAGGCCTTTCTTTTGCTAAGTGGCAGGAAGACGGGCTCAAGATACAGGAGGTGCTCACCCTTAAGCGTAACGCAGAATACGATGCTGACAAAAAGGCATGCGCCCTGCTTTCTCTGGCCGGTTATTCAGCCAGGCATTTGCCCGCCGTTCTCAAGTTTGCCATTGCCATTACTCCCTCAAGCACAACAGAGGTAACCGTAGAAGATCACCCCCATCCTAAACAGAGGTTGGCGCATATCAACCTGCATTTAACCAGCGAATATACTGTTACGCGCAACTGGGATAAAGATTCCCCTGGGCTTGGCTACGAGGAATATGTGAAGTTGAAAACAGACCATATCACTGATTTTTCTCAACGTCCCGCTACTTTGCAACAGATTACGGCGGAATTAGAGCGCACAACCGATGTAAAACAGGTATTAGAGCTGGCCCGCCTTACCCGCGAGCGTTACATACACGCTACAGTGCGTCAGGCAGCGGATTCTAACCGCGGCAGGTCTTTGTTTGCCAAAAATGTTTTTGCGGAAAATATTCTTGATGTTGCGGACGCCATTATTAGCAGCCACCTGGGGGCAAACTTTCTAGAAACTCCTTGGTGTCAGCAGCAGGTCGCAAGATTTCTTAAAGATGAAGAGCTTAAAGAATTTTCAAACTCGCCGCCCAGCCAGATCGGGGAATATATCTTAGAGACAGTGGGGCAAGAGGAGTTTGCGCGTATAAGCGGCCTGGAAGAGATAGCGAATCAAGACCTTTTGCCTGAACAAGCGGAAATAGAAAAGACCTTCCGCAAGAAAATACTGATGCGGATGCGGCTTGTGCATAACGCAGCCATATCAGTAGAGGCAAAGGCAAAAGCCATGCGCGATATACAGCGCCTTTACGGATATTACCAAAGCCACGCGTCAGAGATCGAGGAAAATAGTTTTATTCATTCTGAAGAGGTATCGCCGCAGGAGACGCAAAGGATTGCCCTTGCCTATCAAGCAGGAGATGCTCAGGTGCTCAAGGCACTGCAGCGCATAGCTTTTTCGGTCTACCGCCATTTCGGAAAATCCACCCTCGATACCACTATTCCCCTTGCCTCGGGGAAATTGCAGTTGCAACAAGGGCCCCGGCTTCCGGATATAGATATGGGAACAGCTATTTTGGAGAAAGAAGACGCGGGGCTATACCGTAAGAATCTACAGTTGCGGCCGGTGAAGAGTCCGGCAGAGAGAAAACGCGCCTATGATATTGCTCGGTGTTCTTGGGCGAATTCCTTAAAAAACGGAATTCGCTGGAATGGTAATTCGGGGACACATAGAGAACTTTTGTTATTAGAGGATATGCCGGTTGAGCTTTGGGGGAACCTTACCCAAAGAATGCTTGTTGTGCTGCCAGATATACCAATAGATGCAGCGCTGGAGAATTACGATGAAGTAAACCGGGCAGTAAAAGAACTTATTGCTAACTATTTTTATTCCGGAAGGCAGATGCGGAAGCAGACCCAGCAGCGTAATATCCCATTGCCTGCTATACAACAATATATTGTGGATAGCCTTTTACCAGAGGCAGAAGATGTCCGCTCTCCCATTTATGAACGAGAAAATGGCTTGGACCAATTGCCGGTACTCAGAGTTTCTATTTACGATTTTATTAATGACAGAAATACGATGAGTATCCCGGCCATGAAAAAATATCATGAGATCGAAGATGCTCCATATGTGCCTGCCAGGGAGTTGGCGGATATATTTTCCGCAAGGAAATCATCCCCAAGCGATTTAGCCATTGGCTTTGCGGAATCGCTTAAAAGCTATTCGCGGCCTTTTAAGAAAAGTATCCTTAGTAAGTTTGTTACTGATATAAGCCACAACTCTTATTATTTCATCCCCGGTAGAGTGTTCTTTGACATTTTTGTCCAAGAAGTGGGCTTTGCGGATGCCTATGAGCTTATGATGCAGTACCTGGGGAACTTTGACGGCATTCCCAAGGAAGTTAACGATGAAGAGTCCACAAAAAAGCACATTGCATTCTTGGAATGGTTCTTCAGTAAACACGATCCGAGATCATCAATGATCCCCACAGCAATTGGTTATCAGTATATCACTGCCCAATGCCGGCTCATGGATTTACAAGGGCAGGTGCCAAATCCGGATATTTTATTCAGGCACCTTGAGTATTTAAGCCGGGTAAGCCCGTTGCATATAAAAACCGTGGGTGAATTTGAGCAAACGCAAGACAGGGAAGATTTTATCCTTGGTATTGTTAAGAGAGATACCCCTGATAGGCAGTTGAGGGAGGATGAGTTGCCCATTGGGCTTTTGGGAAAGCCGGCTAGCAAAACCGAGCAGATTTATTGCCGGCAACTTATGGGATTATCTTTAACCCAGCTGCAGGTTCTTGCCCGCAACCAGAACCAGCTCTTTGAGCAGGCCAGCAATTCGCCGCGGGAGAAAAAAGGCAGGGCCAGGGTAGATCTGGGGAGCATGCCGTTTCTGAATATCCTCAACGCTGTCATTACATACCGGATAATGGAAACCTTAAATCCTGAAACGCCGCGCCTGACGCCGGATAAGTTTGATACTATTTGTTCGGGAAGCATCACAACATTCGAAAGAAGAAAAAACAGCTGGTCAGAGGAAGTGACTAAAGAAAAACATTTTGTCTGGACAGTTATTTCTTATCAACAACTCGGGCAGAAAGCAAGGGTACTCATAAATGGTTTCGAAAGGATAAAACAATTTCTTAGGTTATTATCCGCTGGTTTCTGCCCCTGGAATAATTATTACAGCTCCGGTTTTGGCAGAGATTATTCAATACGATACGATGAGAATATAACCGATACTTTCTTGGCAATAATCAGCCAAGGGTTTGACCTAAAAGAGCTTTTCCCTATCTTTGCTCCGCTGATGGGCGAGATTCAGATCCCCAGGCCAAGGGCCGAGGCCTTAAAGGCAGAACCAACAAGAAGAAGTTATCTTGAGGCCTTTGGCAGGAGGGTTGAGTTTTTTGGCAAGAAGGCAGACTCTTTCTGTGCCTTTGCTAAAGAGACAGGGTTGTTTAGCGACATCCGCGCGCGGCTTTTTTCTCCTGAAGCAATCCAGGCCCAGAAACAAGCGGTTGTTTCGCTCCTTTCCCTGCACACCCTCTATCGCGATGCCTTTATTGACTTTATGGAACGCGAGCTCTTCCCGGAAATCCATAAGCATTCCAATGTCCAATATGACTTTTTGGATGCAGAACACCTTGCCTGGTCACTACGCAGAAGCGTACTTGAGATCCCTCTTGAATGGGAGAATCTGCAGGGTTTTGACTGGCAGAAAATACCCGGGGAAAGGCAGAAACAGCTCATTGAATTTTACCGCGCTTTTATCCCGCTTATTGCCGACCCTCAGCGCAAAGCCCGTTTTGGCGCTACTGCCATGTCCTTGTGGCGCGCACACAGCGGACAGGTATCTTTTCAGGAAGAGCTGGACGCAATCCTTGCTTTCTTCCCGGAGGCCTCAGGGACAAGAGACGAGCAGTTAGATATCCTGTTTAGCCGCCATGAGCTTCCCAGCGCAGCGGTTCCTCCCGAACTTATGCGTACAGCCCAAAGATTATACTCTGTTTTGCAAAATCTGAAATACGACGCAGAACTAACCAATACTAATGCCCTGATGCAGGCAATAGAAGGGGCCTTTGCCAGCGCCTCGCGCCAGGACCGCCGGGACCTTATCCTCTGGCTGCTGAATAAAGAAAAATACCCCGTACCTCGGCCGCTTGCCGCAATCGATAAACAATATAACGTGGATTTCAATGCCCTGCCTGACCATAGCCGCTTTATGCCCGCTGCTATTCGCAGGGAGATACTGAATAATCTTCTCACCGGCGAAAACGGTATTCTCAATGTGAGGACTGAAGCTGATCGCGCGTTACGCAAGGAGTTTGCCTCCGCGCTTTTTGAACATTATTTCCCCTTAGAAGAAAACAAACCGCAAGATACAGGGCTGACCAATGAAA
>JAPLLP010000163.1:0-1124 GCA_026387515.1 Candidatus Omnitrophota bacterium
CCGTTTGACATCATAAGGTCCTCTCTCTTTTTGGGAAATCTTACCGCTGAAGTATTTGACGGAAACCCCGTCTTATATGATAACCATAATTTTAATGACGCTAAGGGGCATGAGTATGTATCTGGGGCTTATTTAAATTACAAGGATAAGGCCTGCGTTATCTCGGACATAGAATTGCTTTACCTCGGAGACACCGATAATGATAACCTGATCAAGGGCGAAGACAATGGATGGGGAAAATTAAATCAACACACCATTGACCTATTGCTTAAAGGGCCCCTCTTCTCTTCCGGGATAAGCTATGACGCAGAATATGCCTATCAATTCGGCAAATATGCGACTAACGAAATAAAAGATGCCTATGCTTTGCATGCAGACCTGAGACGCGAATTCAACCTTCCCTTAAAGCCGGAGTTAAAAATAGAATATAATAACGCCTCGGGAGACAAAGACCCAGGCGATGGAAAAACCAATACCTTTATCCCCGCTTATCAAACCACCCATGCCCCTTACGGAATTATGGATTTTTTCCGCTGGCAGAATATGCGCGAGGCTGCCGCCTCAATCAAGCTAAATCCCGGGAAAAATATTTCTCTCACCCCGGGAGTAAACTGCTTCTGGCTGGATGAAAAAAGAGATTCCTGGTATAAAAGCGATGGCACTAAAGTCAGGACCGCTACCACCGGAGATATAAGTAGTTATGTGGGTACCGAGGCCTCATTAGTAGCTAATTACAAAATCAATAAATACATTAGCTTCGAATCCGGATATGCTCATTTTTTTACGGGTAATTACGTCAAAGATACCGGACCAAGCAATGACGCCGATTTTGCCTATGCCCAAACCAAGATCTGCTTCTAAATTCCATTTGAAGTTTATAAAGAGATGTGCTATTTTGGCAGAAAGGAAATGATATGATGAAAGCAAAAAAGATAGTTTCTATAATCTTACCTGTTATCCTAGCATTTTCATACACATGTAAACCCGCATTGGCCGCGGGAGGCAAAAAACTTACCCTTTTCTATGCCGCCAACCTGACTACGGTTATGAATGAACTTACCGAAGAATTCAAGAAAACCAATCCCGATACCGAAATCATCTCGGAATCCAGCGGCTCGGTACTG
>JAPLLP010000163.1:1151-7250 GCA_026387515.1 Candidatus Omnitrophota bacterium
CACGCTCATACCTAAATATGCAGATTGGGCGATAGAGCTTTTTAAAGACCCGGTAGTCATTGCCTTTACTGATAAGAGCCGTTATACTAATGAAATCACCGCGCAGAACTGGTATAAAATTCTGCTTAAGCCCGAAATCACCTATGGCTATGCTAACCCTGCGCTTGCTCCTATCGGGTATCATACCTTAATAGTCTGGCAGCTTGCCGATGCCTATTATAATGAAAAAATCAAAGATAAGAAAATCTCCGAACTGTTAGAAGCAAAATGCCCTCAGGATTATATACGGCCTGATGTTCCGGAGCTCATCCCTCTTATCGAATCCATGTCGTTGGATTACCTTTTCATCTACCGCTCCACTGCACAACAGCACAACCTGAAATTCATTGAACTGCCTGACGAAATCAATTTAGGAAACGATAAATTCTCCGAAAATTACAAAAAAGCCAGCGTCACCATAACCGACGCCAAAGGCAAAAGTGAAACAAGATACGGCAAACCGGTAATCTTTGCCTTTACCATTTTGAAAGATGCGCCGAATAAAGAAACCGCGCTTAAGTTTGCCGGGTTGCTCCTGAGCAAAACCGGACGTCAAATCTTCAAGCAAAACTTTCAGCCGCTTATGGAACCCGTTGCAGCGATAAACGGAGAGAACCTACCCGCAGAATTAAAACAGTGAAAATACTCTTACCTATATTAGTAGCGCTGCTGCATATTTTAGTCTTCTCTTCTTTCCTTGACCCCGGCACAAATGTGGTACTTTTCTGCGCGAACATCTTTGTGCTTGCCCTGGGAATAAAATATTACCGGGAATTTTCTCCGCTTAAATTCAGCCTTTATCTTGCCGGATATCTTATCTTGTTTATCTTTATCTTTGCGCTTTTAAACTCCCCTCTGCTATTTAGCCTCTTCATCCTTCTCTACGCGGCGGTATTTCGCCTACCCATACTCTTAGGCTACTTACTCATCTTCATTTTCTCGGTCCTCGCCTTCACAGCATACTGGATACAATTATCACTTTTGGCCGGACTTTTTTACACTATCATCATTGGATTATGCCTTAAGCGTAATTCTCTTTTCCTGGTGCTACTTTTTTCGCTGGGCTTCTTGCTCCTCTTCATCATCTGCCTGCCCTTACTGTATATCATGATCCAAAATACCCCTCAATCCATTTTAATCAGCGCTAAGGACCCCAAGCTGATGGAAGCAATCAAGAACAGCCTCCTCACTTCCACCGTAAGCACTTTGATAATTATTCTTCTCGGCGTTCCTCTTGACTATGCCATGGAGCGCATGGCATTCCGCGGCGAACGCATCGTAGAGAGCCTTATAGACTTGCCTATCCTTGTGCCGCAGACAGTCGCGGGCATTGCCATACTGGTTTTGGCGGGACCGAAAACTCCTTTGGGCGAATTCTTAAATAAGGCCTTCGGAATTTCGGTTGCCGGAAGCTATCTTGGCATTATTATAGCCCAGGTATTTGTGAGCGCCCCCTTTCTGATTCGAAGCGCAACCAGCGCCTTCGAGTTAGTCGACCAGAATCTGGAGCATGTCTCGCGCACGCTAGGCGCGTCGAACCTGGCTACTTTTTTCAAGATATCATTACCGCTGGCCTTTGGCGGGATCTTTAACGGCATAATCCTTTCCTGGTCCCGGGCAATCAGCGAAGTAGGCAGCCTAATGGTCGTAGCCTATTATCCCAAAACCGCTCCGGTGTATCTTTATGACTTATTTATCCAATACGGGCTCTCTGAAACCAGGCCCGCGGCGGTTTTACTCATCATTATGTGCCTGTGGATTTTTATCGTGCTGCGCTGGTTACGCTATTATCCGCTGGGGAGAAAATTTGTTAGAACTTAAAAGTTTAAGCCGAAGCTGGAACGGTTTCTCTTTAAAAAACATCAATCTGCAGATTGAGCGCGGGGCATATTTTGTGCTCCTCGGCCCTTCGGGTTCGGGGAAAACCTTGCTCTTAGGGACTATCGCCGGGATTTATTTTCCGGATAAAGGAAGCATAGCTTTAAAAGGCAGAGAGATAATACCTCTTCCCGCATTTATCGGTGAAGCAGAACATCACCTTTGGCATGCCTTATCACGGCTTTAAACCAAATGAAATCAAAAATTCTCTGCGCAAATTAAATGACTTGTTGAATCTGGGACGAATTATCGAACGGCACGATACTGTCTCGTTAAGCGGCGGAGAGGCGCAAAAAGTAGCGCTGGCGCGCTCCCTGGCCATAGAGCCGGATTTATTGCTTTTGGATGAACCAACGAGTTCCATGGATTATGATAACCGGGCAGGGGTGATCGAAACCTTAAAACGCATCAACCAAGAACTTAAGATGACTACCATCCACGTTACCCACGATACCACGGAATGGATATCCAACAATTAACCTGGAAAATGGTGGAAAGGCCGCTTTTGCCCGTAGAGAATAGCTGGGTGGATGCCGCGCCGTTCGCCGCGCTTTTTATTCTCTGCGGACTGACAATCCTGGCCATATTCAAGTTACGTAGACAACACCAGCCATTACGCCACCTCATCCAGCTGGCCGCGCTTTTGATCTTTGCCTTCACCTTTCATCGGTGTTTCTGCGCCATGCGCGGATGGGTCTTCGGATTAAGCGAAATCGGTAAAGATAATTTAAGCCTTTTCCAGAATACCTGCATTTTTATCCCTATCTTGGCCTTTGTTTTTGCCTTTGGCCGGATATTCTGCGGATGGATCTGCCCCTTAGGATTCATCCAAGAAGGTTTAGGTAAAATAAATATAAAATCTAAAAAAATAAAAATAGTTTTGCTTTGCGGTTTTTTAGCAATAATCTTTTTCCTTTTATGGCGCTTGCGGCCGGTAAATTATTTTGTGATACAAAATGCCGCTAGCCTATTAGGATTAAGCCTTTTGATTATCTGCCTGACCGCCGTGATAAATCCCCAAAGCGACACTGCCTTGAAAAAAATAAAATATTTTTACCTCACCCTATGGACAATCTTGATAATCTTTGGCGTATTCGTTACTGACCCATGGTGCAGCATATACGGCAATGAAATCGACTATTCCTCGCTAATAGGTTTCCTGGCGGTGATCTTTTCTGGCCTCATAGTTTCAATGGCCTGGTGCAGATATATCTGCCCATTGGGCGCGCTTTTTGCCCTATTCTCTAAATTCTATGCTTACCGAATCAAAGATTCTGGGCGTGCTGACGCCCGTAAACAAGATATCTGCCCGATGCACGCTATCAATGAAAAGGGCGCGGTGGATAACCAAAATTGCATCTTCTGTCTCAGGTGCAAGGGGACAATTCAAAAAAACATACCCCTTATTATACTGGCGATCCTTTTATCTGCCTCTCCCCTTATGGCCGCAGATTGGCAGACGTTTGGCGCGGATGCCCAGCATACCGGAACAAGCGAAGTGAATTTTTCTTCTCAAGAACTAACAACATCCTGGAATTTTTCTCCCACCCAGCATGTCTGGAATTATGAAAAAACGAGTTATGAAAAAGGCAAGAGCGTCTGGTCTTCCTCTATTGCTACGCTGGATGTCGAAGGCAAAAAAATAATCTTTACCGGGTTTTACGACCATAACCTTTACGCTATTAACGCGCAAGACGGAAAGAATCTCTGGCGTTATACCACCGGCGGTTCGCTTAGCGCAGCGCCTGCTGCCAAAACAATCAACGGAACTCCCATGGTCTTTATCGGTTCAGGGGACAGGACAGTATACGCGCTTGACGCCAAAACCGGGAAAAAAATCTGGAGCTATGAGACCGAAAAATGGGATTACACCACTTCTGAAGGCATCCCCTCTTCAGGAATTATAGAGAATATCTCCGGCAAGGAACTATTCTTTATCTGTTTTTGGAATAATAATTACCGGCTGTTCGGAAATATCCAAAAAGGTGAAATTTTCTCCTTTAACGCTGCGGATGGAAGGCTCTTCTGGCGTAAGAAGCTGGCCAATGTCCCGCTTAATTCTCCGGCGCTCGCCCTTATAAATAATAAACCTGTTCTACTGGTCACCGCGCATAACGGCTGCCTTTGGTGCCTTGATGCGATAAACGGCCAAACCATCTGGTATTTTATATCCGATGCCTCGATACACTCCTCTGCCTCTATTATTAAAGTAAAAGATAAAGAATACGTGGTTTTTTTTTTTTTTTTTCTACGCGCTGTCAATTGAAGAACCGCAGCTCTTTTGGAAATTTAAGACCGGCCATGCCGTGGATGCGACTTGCGCCTTTAGTATAGTCAACGGCAGGCCCCTAGTATTTGTTGGCTCGCACGACCGCAACGTCTATTGCCTCGACGCTGAAACCGGAAAGAAAGTCTGGTATTTTGCGACAGATAATTTTATCACCGCTTCCTGCGCGATAGGAAACATTAACGGCAAAGTGGCAGTCTTTATTAATTCTCTGGACGACTTCCTCTATTGCCTTGATGCGGAATCGGGTAGACTGATCTGGAAATATAAGACCGGAAAACTCATCTGGCAATATTCTACTCGCGGTGATACAATATGGTCTTCGCCCGCGCTTATAAATACTGAAGTCGGGCCATTACTTTGCCTCGGCGCCTACGATGGAACGCTATATTCTTTCGGGGACGTTTCTTATTAAAGTTATTCATTGCGGCACAATAAGTTACAGACACACGTTTGACGATCCTGTTGTAATAATCTTATTAAAAAAATGGAAAATGTGTATTTATAACCTCTGCAAAATCAATGTGATAGATAATAAGGAAACGTCCCCTAGGATTGGAGGATGAGATGCTATTAAAATTCGTCTTGAAGAATCTGGTGAGCCGCAAAAGAAGGTCAATTGTATCACTAGCCGGAATATCCATAAGCATTGCCCTTTTTATGTCCATCATTTTGATCTTAAAAAGCGCGCAAGCGGCATTCAAAAAACCGCTTGAGGATGCAGGAGCGGATATGACCGTACAGGCCCAAGGCGAACCTTGCGTCTGGTCAATAATAAAACTCCCTACCAATCTTAATCCTATTACCCTGGAAACCGTCAATAAAATCCGTGCGGTAAAAGGAGTAGCCACCGTAGAAGGCGCCCTTATCACCTGGGCCTTTTCCAACCCTCCGGTGAACGCCAGCATGCAGCCCCCGATGCACGAAAATATGGAAACAACTCCAATGCAGGAAACAGGGGCATCCCCACAAGATATTAAAAACAGGATACAAACCGGAGAACTAAAAGGCCAGCCCTGTGACCATGGCTCCCCGGGAAGTTTCTGTGGCACAGGCGAAGGTGCAGGCGCATACAACATGCCAGATTATAGCCCTATTGTTACGACAGGCGTATCAACAACCGTAAGCAATATAGGCCCGATCAAAACAGAAGACCTAAAGAATATCGAAGGCAAATTCATCTCTAAGGAAGACAGTTTTGAAACGGTCCTAGATAAGGATTTTGCCGCCAGCCGCAAATTAAAAGTCGGCGATAACATTGCCCTTGGCCAGCGGACTTTTAAGATAGCAGGCATAATCCAAACTGGGCGCGACGCAAAGATCGCCGGCGCGCAGGCATTCGTCCCTTTAAACACCTTAATACACCTAGTCGGCCGCGGCGATATCGTAGATATAGTATTTATCAAACTTAAAAGCGACGCGGACGCCAAATATGTAAAATCCAAAATCCAAGGCTTGCTCCCGGATAACGCTACCATCACCACTTCCGACGACTATCTTAAAACCTTAGCCGGCATATCTAATTTTACTCACAGCCTGATGCTGGCAATAATTTCCATAGTGATACTGATATGCCTGCTTTTTCTTATTAAAACCTCGCTTGGCTCGGTTTTGGAACGGGCTAATGAAATAGGCCTACTAAAGGCCTTGGGCTGGCGCGATAAAACTATCAGCAACATGGTTATACTGGAAAGCCTTATTTTAGGCCTGTTGGGCGGCATTATCGGCGCAGGACTGGGATACCTGGGGAGCTTAATATACAAGGCCAACCTCACATCAGTGCTGCCTTATTACCTGAATCCCTATCCTCCCTGCTCACAGCAAGTATCAAAAAATATTTTGCATAACCATATAGTATTTTCTCCGCACATTTTCATATTCGCGGTGGTAGTCGC
>JAPLLP010000332.1:0-404 GCA_026387515.1 Candidatus Omnitrophota bacterium
GTCGAGATTACCAAAAGCAGCAAAAAAGCTATTCTAAGGTTAATTTTATTAGCTTTTTTTGTACCGATTTTAACCATCGGATTTATTGAACGGTTCAATATCCTAAAAAAACTAAGAAATTATTATATCGGAAGAAATAGCCAAAATAACGTGGCGATTCTGGATACGGGATTATTGATCGGCGGATGGCTGAAAAATAATTATAGCCCCCAGATTAAAATTTGGAAGGATTGCGAGGATTTTTATGTGCCGGATAGATTCAAAAATGTTTATTTCAAGAAAGAGGATATCAATATAGAAGACAAGCTGTTAGAGATTAAAAGGATAGCCCCGGATATCTTAATCATCACCAGCAAATTTGATGAGACGCTGGCAAACAATACGAAGGTCGCTAAGGCGATGGA
>JAPLLP010000332.1:456-2007 GCA_026387515.1 Candidatus Omnitrophota bacterium
GGAAGATGGAGTATTGAAGGGTTATAAACAAATTAGGTCGTACAATTATCAAGGCTCGCTTACCTTAAAACAAGGCGTGGGAAGGTATAAGGAGATTTTTATTTACGCGCGTAATTGAGCTAATGTTGCACCCGGCTCAGATCGGATTTGGGCCGGTGTTCGCTAACTGCGAAGGAAGGCATATGGTAAATCTAAAGTCTAAATTGCGAAGCAATAAAGTTACCATCGGCTCATGGATCACACTTGGCCATCCGGCTGTAGCGGAAATCATGGCAAAGTCAGGTTTTGATTGGCTGACTATAGATATGGAGCATTCTGCTTTAACTCTGGGGGATTGCCAGCAACTAATACAGATAATAGAGTTAAGCGGAGTCGTTCCTTTGGTCCGGGTCGGCAGTAATGATCCCGCGATTATTAAAAGGGTAATGGATGCCGGGGCTTATGGGGTAATCGTGCCGATGGTGAATAGCAAAGAAGATGCCTTAATGGCAGTGGAGGCCGTGAAATACCCGAGTTTAGGTAAAAGAGGGGTAGGCCTGGCAAGGGCCCAAGGGTATGGTTTAACCTTTGAGAAATATAAGAAATGGGTAAATAAATCCAGTATAGTCGTTGTTCAGATCGAACATAAGGACGCCATTGAAAACTTAGAAGAAATATTGTCTGTCACCGGGGTAGATGGGTCTATAATCGGGCCGTATGATCTTTCGGCTTCATTCGGTTTTCCCGGCAGGTTTGATCTGCCTATAGTCAAAGAAGCCTTGGCCCATTATGAATCTGTATCAAAAAAAATTAAGAAACCATTCGGTTATCATGTTGTCTTCCCGGACAAAAAGAAGGCTGTTGCTTTAAAGCGTAAGGGTTACACTTTTTTAGGGATAGGGCTGGATACCTTATTTCTTGGTTTAAAAATAAATGAAACGCTTAAAGGGATAAGGTAACCCAGGAGAATAAAATGGACACGAATATAATAGGTATTATTCCGGCCAGGATGGCGTCAAGCCGTTTTCCAAATAAGCCGCTGGCAAAGATTAGCGGTATTCCAATGGTAGGCCATGTCTATCGTAGGAGTAAAATGTGCCCCCTGCTGAAAGAGGTCTATATCGCGACATGCGATAAAGAGATAGTTGACTATGCCAGTTCGATCGGGGCAAAGGCTGTTATGACTAAAGATACACATCAGAGGGCTTCCGAGAGGGTTTCTGAGGCCATGATGAAGATAGAACAAGAGACGGGGTCAAAGTCTGATATCGTGGTAATGATCCAAGGGGATGAGCCGATGATACATCCTGATATGATAGGCGAGGCGATCCGGCCGCTCATCGAAGACCCCGGTATCCAGGTGGTTAACTTGATGGGGCCGCTTAAGACCCGCGAGGAACATGAAGATGCCCACGAAATAAAGGTGGTTGTAGACTTGAATAATTTCGCGTTATATTTTTCCCGAGAACCCATTCCCTCCTGGAAAAAGGGGGCAAAAGAGATCAATATGCTTAAGCAGATATGCGTGATCCCGTTTAGAAGAGACTTTTTAATAAAATTTAATGAACTTAC